>NZ_PDDM01000017.1 GCF_002914585.1 Pseudanabaena sp. BC1403 | reverse complement strand
CATTTTTGATGAATATCTTCCTAAATGGAATTATAGAGCCATTCCTCAAAATAACTGAAATGCATAAGTTATTTATTTTTCATTCCTTACTGCTTCATCTACTATTGTGTCATACGATCATAGAGGAATACCTATAGCAAAAATGACTGATCCTAGTGATTTTGATGTAAGCCAGCTATGTAAAAGCATGGGTGAAAACTCATGGATTTTGCATCATTTATTTGTTAGGTTGACAGAAAAATATAATGCTAAATCCGAGGATTACTTAGCATTTTTTTATCGCTCTCATCTTTTTGACAAATCTAAGCAGAGTATTATTGAAAAAGGTATTTTAGCTTTTTTTACAGAAGACTATATTACAGCAATTCATTTATTTGTTCCTCAAATTGAAGCCGCTATTCGTACATTAGTAGAGTTAAAGGGTGGACTTCTTGTAGTGGAAAATAACTATGATGGGTTTAAATTTAAAACTTTAGATGCTCTACTTCGTGATGATATAGTCAAGGAATATTTTGGTGAGGATATAGCTTTTTATCTGAGGATTTTACTATCCGATCAGCGCGGTTGGAATATAAGAAATAAAGTATGTCATGGTATAAGTCCAATTGAAGAATTTAATGATTCGAGAGCTGACAGGATAATGCACGTAATGCTATGTTTGGCGATAGTAAAAGAGCGCAATGCATAACATCAAGATCGCGTTGTTTTGGGGTGAGTGGTTGGGCGATCGTGTTTTTTGTGGATGGTTGGGCGATCGTGTTTTGTGAGGGATTGGGCGATCGTGTTTTTTGTGGATGGTTGGGCGATCGTGTTATTGCTTAATTATGCTAAAGTTAGAATAAGCAACGGTTAGAGAAGACATGAAATACCCTTTTTACACCCTATCTAAACCAGTAGTAGGTAGCGAAGCGAAAAAACTAGCCCTAGCAATTAAAACTGGTGGCAGCATATCTAACGAAGCAGCGATCGCTACAGCAAAACGAATTGCCGAACGTCGCAAGAATCGCAAAATAACCCATGCCGCCAACACCTAAGTTTTCTGGCATAGACTTTTCTGAAGCTGAAGTAGAACAGATAAATGCTGACTTAAGATCATTAGGTCAAGGTTTTCGGTGCGTTCGAGGAGAATTTGTCACTTACTGGAAACAGGGACGGATTCAAAGAGAAGTTGATGCACAATTGAGTCAATGTTGGATCATTCGTCATAACGAATCGTTAGCAGGTTATATAACACTCCTAGCTGACAAGTTAGAAGCAGATGAGCAACTACTTGCCGAAGAAGGAGTCCAGTACCGTACATTTCCCGCCGTAAAAATAGGCTTATTAGCTGCCGATCAAAGAGCAAAGGGAGCAGGTCGCCGATTAGTCGAGTGGGCTTTGGAATATGTAGCTACAGAATTAGTCATTACATTAGGCATAAGATTCATGACCGTTGATGCGCTCTATGACACTGATCCAGAAACACCATATGATGCGTCTGGATTTTACGAGCAATTTGGATTTCGATTTGTAAACTCAGAGGAAGAGCTACCTCCTTCTGTTCCATATCGCACTATGTACTTCGATCTCAAATCTTTAATTGATCTAATCAACGAATCTTGAAGATCGCTTTTTTTGTGAGGTGGATGATTGGGCGATCGTGTTTTGTGAGGGATTAGGCGATCGCGTTTTTTGTGAGGGATTAAGCGATCGTGTTTTTTGAGGGATTGGGCGATCGCTTGACATAGTATTAATATTGATACTAATATTCACTATAAACCTAACCTTATGGCACAAGTAGAAAAAATAGTTGCTCAGCTAAAAAGGAATTCTCAAAATGTTAACTTCACTGATTTAGTAAAAGTTTGCAATCATTACTTTGGAGAGCCTCGACAGCAAGGGACGAGTCATTGTGTCTACAAAACCCCTTGGCAAGGCGACCCTCGCGTTAACATTCAAGAAAAGAATGGCAAGGCAAAAGTTTATCAAGTTAAACAAGTATTAGCAGCGATCGAAAAAATTGAGGGAGTGAAAGATGATTAACCATGAACACTACAGCTATAAAATTACTTGGTCAGTTGAAGATCAAGAATTTGCAGGATTATGTGCAGAGTTTCCTAGTTTGTCTTATCTTGATGAAAATCGTTCGGATGCTCTCGAAGGTATTACAAATCTGGTCAAAGATGTAGTAACAGATATGGAAGCAAATGGAGAAAAGATTCCAGAACCAATAGCCGAAAAGGTCTATAGCGGTAAACTTCAAGTTCGTATTCCTCCATCTCTTCATCGCAGATTAGCAATGGAAGCCGCAGAAGAAAACGTTAGCTTAAATCGTTATATGAGTCAAAAACTCGCAGGTTGATATTTGTTACTTTTTTGTGAGTGATTGAGCGATCGCGTTTTTGAGTGGATGATTAGGCGATCGCGTTTTTGGTGAGTGGGTAGGCGATCGTGTTTTGAGTGAGAGGTTGGGCGATCGTGTTTTTGGTGAGTGGGTAGGCGATCGCGCTTTGGGTGAGATAGGTGATTGGGAGATCACCTATCAATATTTGCTAAAATATTAAACGCAGCTAAATATCATAAATTTATGTTTAGAGATTCAAAGTTTATCAGCAGATCTCTCGATGTTATGGGTGGTACGACTGTATTCTCAAATACAAGAGTTCCAGTACAAACACTTTTGGATTATCTCAAAGCAGGAGAGTCCATTGATGATTTTTTGGATGGTTTTCCAACTGTGACTAAAGAACAAGTTATTTACTTTTTGGAAGAGTTAGGAAGAACATTTTTCAGTACGGCGGCATAATATGAGGATTCTTTTGGATGAATGTATTGATCGCCGATTCACTAGAGAAATTGTTGGCTATGTAGTAAAAACAGTTCCGCAAATGGGCTGGGCAGGAGTCAAAAATGGTAAGCTTCTAGCTCTCGCCGTAGAAGAGTTTGATGTCTTTGTAACAGTTGATCGAAATTTATCTTTTCAGCAAAATATACCTCAATTCGATATCGCGGTAGTGGTCTTACAAGCACCATCAAATAGTTTAGCGGCTCTAAAGCCTTTAGCATCAAATCTTTTAGCTGCTCTAGGTTCAGCAATTAAAGGTCAAGTTACTGTTGTTAACAGGATAATGTGGTTGGGCGATCGCGTTTTTTGGATGGATGCTTGGGCGATCGCCTTTAAGGAAAAAACTTGTAAATATCCTTACGGTGCAAAAATCTTACAAAAATTACTTCATTCCCCAAAACTTCTATCCCTACCCTGTAATCACCTAAACGAATGCGATAAAAACTATCATATCCCTGCATCTTTTTTAGATTATTGATTTCCCCCACAGATTCAACTTGCTTACAGGTCAAAATTATCTGCTTCAACCTTGTCAAAAGATTACGATCCTTGACTAACTTCAAGTCCTTTTCAAACCTAGACTCAAACCTAACATTCATGCAACATCACCATCTAGAAGCGCAAAGATATTCTCTTCAGGAACAAACTCATTTTTTCTACCCTCAGCGATTGCATTCCCCAAACCGACCTCTTCTAATGCATCTTGGAATATTTCCGTAAAAAGCTCTTTTCTAGTCTTAATCAAATCAATTAAGATTTCAGTAAGCAGTTCTCTTGTCTTCTCATCGTTAAGGAGTATTTGCATATTCAAACTCTCATTCATAATCCAAGTTTATATAATTCTAACTCAATAACATCAAACAGCTTGTGGCGATCGCATTTTGGGCGAGGCGATGATTGGGCGATCGCGTTTTTTTTGTGAGTAATTGGGCGATCGCGTCAATTGATTCCTGAAAAAATCATCAAGCAGCTAACATCGCAGCAACAGATTCCTTAGACATAAAGCGGCGAAAATCTAGGATCTCAACTACAACCAGCTTGTCGTCTGGTGAATAATGCAGAATTACTTGACCATCCTCTTCAGCATAGGCGATCGCATCATTAGAGATTTCAATCAAGAGCGCATCAACATCTTTGCTATAGCTAATCTTTTTCATGTCTAGATCTCCTACCTGGATAAAGGGTGATGATTAAAATGAATGAGCCAAAATCTCGATAAACAACTCGAAGCACTAAACTTTCATCTAAACGTTTTTGGGCTATCAGTTTGTCTTCTTCTCCAGTTTCTAATTTATCTGGCGATCGCACCGTCTCAAAAACAAAATTGAGATCGATGATTACGCTACGACTGGCTAAAACATCTATTTTTAATTGAGAGTGTTCGCTAAATCGAATTTCTTTCATAAATTATTGATAACATAATCCAATTTTAGCCTTTCAATACGCGATCTTCAAAATTGACTGGCTAACTCATAGACTGGTTGGGCGATCGAGTTATTTGATGGATGATTGGGGCGATCGCCATACATTAGTTCTGTTTAAATACTTCCTCAATATCCCTTGAACCATGAAGCAACCGAATCACATCAATACCGTCCTCAATCTGCCGATAAAACACTACATAATTACCAATAGGAAAGCTCCGTAAATCTGGCAATAACTCAGGTCTTTCCCGCCCCAAGCCCGAATTCTGAGCCAAAGTCAACAACTTACTTTCTATTCGGTCTAAAAAATCATCCGCTCTATCTGGACTATCATCCGCAATATAATCCCAAATATCCAGCAAATCCAACTCAGCAAGCGGACGCTTCAGAATGATTGCCATTATTACACCTGCTTCTGTTGCTTGCGCTGCCGTGCTTTTGCTTTCACTGCCTGTATATCAAGGGGCGTAGCATCACCACTATCTAAACCCGCCTGAATATCTTGACGTAACTCCTGCAAACGCAACTGCTGAAGTTGATCTCGTTCCTGTAACAATCTCAACCCCTCACGCACAACCTCACTAGCAGAATAGTACAAGCCAGTACTAACCTTTCCCTGTATAAAGCTCTCTAGTTCAGGCGTTAGAGACACATTCATAAACCTAGCCCTCTAATAATCTTGACTTTAATATTCTCGCCGCAATAACAGTAAATAGCAATAACTGTTATCAAATTTATTAGTGTTATTTGTTACTGGTTAGCGAGTGAGGAGGCGATCGCGTTGGTGATTTTGTTTTTGCACTAATATTAAGATTATTACTTCTACCTACAATTCATCATGGCTCAGGCGATCGCCGCAAAAGATGTAACGCTAAGGGAATTAAAGCAAAACTTTGGGATTCAGCTATCTCAAGATTCTGCTTTTTTTACTGAATGGTTGGATAGGTTTACAACTTTAAGTGAAGAGGATAAGCGTTTATTAGATCGGGTGAAAGCTAATTTTCTAGAATTGATGGAAGATCCACCAATTCTAGAAAATACAGTGAAGATGGTAGTGCTTGCACCATTGTTAGATCTCGCTGGCTTTTATCACAAGCCATTTCGGATCGAGACAGAAACTGCTATTGCCTTAGAGATGAAAGATGAAGAAGCAATAATTCGGGGTCGGATCGAAGTATTAGTGATCAAAAATCAGCTTTGGTTATTAGTCATTGAATCAAAACGAAGTGATTTTGCAGTAACAAGAGCGATTCCACAAGCTTTAGCTTATATGTTGAGTAATTCGGAAATCGTACAACCAACATTTGGCATGATTACCAATGGAAATGAATTTTTGTTTTTGAAGAATTCACAAAATGAGTACGCTAATTCACGGCTATTTTCTTTGGTAAACCCTAATAATGAGCTTTATGAAGTGTTACAAATACTAAAACAGCTAGGCTCAAAAATATGTACGTAAGCTTTGCGATCACATGTTTTTTTGGTTCAGTTGCTCGAAAACTGTTGTAAATGTGATAGAGCTGTAGTATAGACAAGGACTATATGCGATCGCCAAAGCGAATGAATCGTAAATTTTGGATTATTGCCCTCATTTCTTTTATTAACTCCCTGAGTTTTACGATTCTGATTCCTGTTTTGTACCAATATGGCAGACAGTTCAAATTAGATGATTTTCAGACTAGTTTGCTATTTGCGATTTACGCGATCGCCCAATTTTTTGCCACTCCAATCATCGGGAAACTCTCCGATCGCTTTGGACGAAAGCCATTATTGATTATTAGTTTAGCAGGGACAGTAATTGCAAACCTGATGGCAGGGACAGCAGCGAGTGCCTCAGTCTTGTTTTTTGCCAGATTTCTTGATGGCATAACAGGTGGTAATGCCTCGGTTGCCCAAGCCGTAATTTCTGATGTTACAACTCCTGAAAACCGCGCTAAAGCTTTTGGTATTAATGGAGCTGCCTTTGGTTTAGGTTTTATTCTTGGGCCGGCAATCAGTTTACTTGCCCAGAAGGTTGCATTGAATACGCCTCTAGGTAAATCCTTTGGGGCATCTTTTTTGGTGTCGGGAACAATTGCTGCGATCGCTTTACTACTTACAATATTCCTTCTGCCAGAAACTCTCAAAACTAAGGCAAAAAAAGCACAAAATATTTTCGATATTGGCTTAGACAAACTGATCACAGGCTTGTTTATTCCCAAAATCGGTATCTTATTGGTCATTAATTTTCTAACGGGCATGACATTTACGCTGTTTACCTTTGCGTTTCAGCCCTACTTTCTAATAGTTCTCAAACAGAATAGTGACGCTCTCGCTCTGATGTTTTTTCTGTTTGGGGTGCTAGGAGTAATTATGCAGACTTTAGGCATTTCTCAAATGACAAAACATCTGCAACTAGTTCAGATTCTCTTTTTAGGATTATTCATCCGTAGTCTTTCCTTCGTTTTGATGCCAATTTGGGAAGATGTATATTACTTTGTCGCCGTTTGCGTTCTCTTCTCATTACTAAACTCAGTCGTACAGCCGATGATTAGTGCGTTGATTTCCCTCAATACTAGCCCCGAAGAACAGGGCACAATTTTAGGAATAAACTCCTCATATCTGAGCATATCCAATGCCTTTGGTCCCATAATTGCAGGATTAGTTGTTAACCAAAACAATCCTTCTTCCTATGGTTATCCACTCTATTTAGCAGGAATTTGCACTTTTCTAGTCCTAATTTTTGCAATTATAAAACGTAAAAGCTATGCTGTTAGGAAAGTCAGCGATACTAGTTATAACTGATGTTACGTGGAACTCAGCTGTCTCCCTTACCAGACTCAGATTTCCGCCATCGTAGGAACTCCATCCACGTAACATTAGTTATAAATCATCCATCAAAGGTTTCTTATGCTATCGACAACTCGCCAACAGCTTCTAGACGGCTATATTTGCCAACTGCAAGAAATGATTCTTCTAGACTTTGTGCAACTGTAGGATTAATCCATCCTAATTGTTTTAACAAATGGATAGAAACCGCAGTTTTTGCCATTTTAGATCCATCCATCACTTTGATCGCTAGCCCCAATCCTTCACCAATCCGTCCGATACATTGCACACCTTCCGCACCAGATTTGCTGATGATTTCGCCATTGCTGAGGCGCATTAGCTCCGTGTCAAATTGACCATTTCCAGACACCATATCAGGATGTCTAGTCATTGCTCGGGTAATGCGCTCTAGATGTAATTGGTCATGAGATGAGAGTAGTGCATAGAGTCGGGCAAGTTGACCAATTTCTAATAGATAAGTGGGAACTCCACAATCATCATGGGCGCAGATAAATTCGGCGGCAGGCATATGTAATAAATCTGCCATTGTATTGAGTGCAAGTTGCTGTACAGGATGATGGCGATCCATATAGGAGGAAATCTGCCATCCTTGCTGCTTACATATGGCAATCATGCCTGCGTGCTTGCCAGAGCAATTATGCTGAAGCGGACTTTTTTGACATTCTGGTACTGGACATTGCAATGCACTTGGCTCCACATCGCATCGCCAAAGAATGCTAAAAACTTGTCTGGCTTGAGAGATCGTGCCTTGGTGGGAACCGCAAATAATGGCGAGATCGGTTTCTGAAAGGTTAAATCGATCCTGTGCGCCAGTAATAGAGACTGGTAAAGCCTGAATTGGCTTGAGGCAAGAACGGGCAAAGGTGGTCGTCTGAGGATCCCCTGCTGCCGAAAGAATTCGACCTCTTGTATCAACTACAGCTGCTTGACAAGAGTGCACCGACTCGACAATGCCTTCGCGTAGCAATTGGACGGTAATTTTGTTAGCGGAGAAACGATTGCGCTTGCCAAGGTTCATAAATTAATGCTTTAGGATCGCCATCATTATCTTACGGTAATTCAAAAACTAAAAACTGGACGCGACGCTTTGCGTCGCGTCCAGTTTTTAGTTTTTATACCAATTCACAAGAGTGTGACAACACTTCTGTGAATTAAAAACCAAACCCTGTAAGGGTTTTAAAAATACAAAATGGCTGCGCCACTTTGTATTTTGGTATTACTAAAGATTGTTGTTGAGAGTGTTGCTTTGTAACACTCTCAACAACAATCTTCGAGTTGGGTTACTCGTAATTGCTCGTAATTGTTTTTTAGCAGCGCACTTTGTGTCACCCTTTATCTTTGGGTTTTATAATGCAAATTGCTTGTTTATAGTTATTTTTTAGGAAAAGTTTCTGAAAAAATGTTAGTTTTTTGTAGAGCGATTTTTTTCAATCTGAAATAAATGTCGATGGAGCCAGTCCGATCTCTGATCAAAAATAGTAGCAATGTGGTTACGCCTTTGCTAGAACTGCGTGATATTCACAAAAGTTTTGGCTCTAACGCTGTGCTAAATGGTGTTGATCTAACTTTGCATTCAGGGGAAGCGATCGCCATCATTGGGCCCTCTGGTACAGGTAAATCGACAATCTTAAGGATTATTTGCGGTCTCCTTGCCCCTGAGCAAGGTGAACTCTACATCAATGGCAACCTTGCTTCCTCTGAAGATGATATCCAAGAAGGAGGCTATGGGGTAAGCATCGGTATGGTGTTTCAAAATGCGGCGCTATTTGATTCGCTTACGGTTGCTGAGAATGTGGGTTTTTCACTATTTGAGCATTCTCGTTTGTCACGCCGTGAAATTTATCGACTGGTCGAACATAAACTTGGACTTGTGGGTTTAGAAAATATCTGCGATCGCTATCCTAGCCAACTATCAGGCGGGATGAGGAAACGGGTTAGTTTTGCCCGCGCAATCATGGACGACCCCACTACGAAAACGCAAACAAAAAAAGTGCTGCTTTATGATGAACCCACCGCAGGACTTGATCCTGTGGCTTCGACGATTATCGAAGACTTGATGCGATCGCTCCGAGAGCAACAGGTATGTGATAGTTATATTGTCGTCACTCATCAAGACAGCACGATCCGTCGTACAGCCGATCGCTTGATCGTTCTTTACCGTGGATCGGTGCGCTATGCAGGAAACGTGAGTACAATTGATACTGTTGACAATCCGTATGTCAGACAATTTTTTAGTGGCAGTACTGAAGGTCCAATTCAACTTTTGACTAGGGAGGTATAAGACTCGTGCAGCGAAAAACATTACGCGACGGTGCGCTTGGCTTATTTATCATCGGTGGAGTAGTTGCCTTTGGGGGCGCATTGTTATGGTTGCGCGGGTTGCAACTAAGTAGCTCAAAGTTTACATTTACGATCAAAATAGCCGATGCAAGTGGGCTAAATAGTGGCTCAGTTGTAAGATTTCGCGGTGTGGAAGTAGGTCGCGTCACAGCTTTGATAGCCCAAACAGAGGGCGTTGATGTCCAAGTAAGTATCGAAAACTCAAAATTAATTATTCCGAAGAATTCGATCGCCGAAACCAATCAAAGTGGTTTTCTAGGGAACACCAATATTGATATTTTCCCTCCTCAAGATAAATTAGCGATTGATCCCAAGATGAATCCGATCGCTAAAGATTGCAATGCTGATCTGATTATTTGTCAAGGTGGCGAAATTGAAGGAATTCGCGGTGTGAGCTTCATTGCATTGCTTAAGGATTCGAGTGCGACCTTACGCAAAATCAATGATCAAAATTTAGTTGACAACCTCAATGAAACTTTAATAGCTGCCAAAGCAACTGCGAAAAGCATCCAAAAATTGACGGATTCAGCGAGTCGCGTGGTAGGTACATTTGAAGGTCAAATTGTTAAATTTGGCAATACAGCAGACGCGATTAGTGGTGCTGCAACTAAGGTTGGCAATGTCGCAAATAGTGCCCAAGACTTGATCGAGGTCAATCGCGAAAAGTTAGCGCAAACCCTTGATGGTATTGCTGCTACTTCCAATGAAGCGCGATCGCTGTTAGCTAGTGTCAAGCCTCTATTAAATGATGGCAAGATAATCGCCAATTTGCAGCAACTAGCTGAAAATGCCGCCGAGACATCTGCAAATCTTCGTAAAGTATCGGGCGAGTTAAACAATCCTGCCACTATCGCCTCATTGCGTGAAACCCTTGATTCCGCACGCGCAACTTTTGCCAATACCAAGAAGATTACCGCCGATCTTGATGAAATAACAGGAGATCCAAAGATTCGCAGCAATATTCGTAATTTGATCAATGGTTTAGGTGGTCTACTGTCCAATGCTCCGAATCTGGACTCAATTGTACCAACAGCGACTAATGCAAGTCCTAGCGAACCTGCCACAAGCGATCGCCCTAAATCACCATCAACTGTAGAAGTTGCTCGCAATAAAGTGATTAAATCCACCACAGAGGATGATCGCTTTAAACGAGAAAAATCCCTTGACTCTCAAAAAGTAAAAATCAATAGTCCCAAACCTAGCAGCACAATTGTCAAATCAGAAGTAGTCCCTGCGGCAGCTATTCCCAATTCTGATAAATCAAGCAATCCATGAACTTACTACCTAGTCAAGTTTGGCTTTTGCTCGGTATCGCTCTTTGCGTTGTTGAGCTACTAGTTCCATTGCCAACTTTTCTGATTGCAGGAGCAATGGGAGTGGCTGCGCTGTTAGTAGCCGCGATCGCATTGGTTTTTCCTATACCTGCTTTACAAATCTTGGCGTGGATGTTGATTTCTGCAATGTTAGCTGTGTTTTCTAGGCGATTTATTCCTAAGGATTCACATCAACTTAAAGAAGCGAGTGAAGGGGTGACGCTTACAGAAATACCCGCAGGAGAAACTGGACGAGTCAAGTATGAGGGTGGTTCATGGAAAGCAAGATGTGATAATCCGCAAATTGCGATCGCTGCTCAGCAAAAAGTAATCGTTCTCAGGAGACAAGGTACAACATTGATAGTTGTTCCTGAAAATTGGTTGAGCCATTAACAGCAATTCTCATTTTAAAAACTGTTTTTTTGAAAGCCAGTTTTGGGCTTTCCTGCGTCTGCGGCTTTCAAAAAACCAAAACTGGTTTCATAATTAGAATTGCTGAGTCATTAACGGCAAAAAACGTAAAATGTCGTTTTTTGCTTGTGTAGCGATCACCATAAATATTAAGAAAAAAATTTTTTTCAACTTAAACACCAAAAAGTTTTCCACAGGCTTTTCCACAGATATTGTGTCTTTTTCCACAGATAACCATTGGTTTTCCACAGGTGCTTTTATAGATAAAGATACTTTTGCCTTACTGGTTAAGGATTCGTTAATAGAATGAGCGCCTCACTTGGGAAAACTTTTTAGGGGCTCTTATTGTAAACATATGTAAATTAAAATATCCTAAAACACCGATTCCACCAAACTACTTTCAGGCTTTTGTCATTACAACTTGATATTTCGTTACGTTGACAAGAGCCAAAGTAACGAGCACAATTAAAGCCCGACCGCTGAAAATGGTTGCGTCTTTTCTATCAAACTTGTTTAAAAGTTGAGGTTTCAGCATGAGTACGACCGTCAGTATATTGGCAGAGATTCCTGAAGAACTACACGAAACCCTCAAAAGTTACCTAGAATCACATCCTGACTGGGATCAAGATCGCGTATTTGCTGCCGCTTTATCTTTATTCCTGTTGCAAAATGGTGGTAACGATCGCCACGGCTCATCCCATAATGCATCCAATAGTTATCGCAGTACTGCCAAAGTTTATCTAAACGCTTTATTTCAGCACTCAGTGTAAAAGCTACTTGATAAGCGATTGTTTTTTTAGAACCTGCGGCACTGAAAAAACAATCGCTTTCATAGACTTTTAAAGCCTGTACTAAGCTATAGGAGCTTAGTTGTACTAGACTAAAAATTGCTCAATTGCCCTAAGTCCTTTTAGCTATGACCATCACGCCACCCTCTGAGAACAATCAACCCATAGATGTCCTTGTCGTTGGGGCAGGAATCTCAGGATTAACGATCGCCCATGAACTAGCGATCTCTAAAAAATATAGCGTCTTGGTAGCAGAAGCACAGGATCGTGTGGGTGGAGCCATAACCAGTGCCAAAAATGACGAAGGTTATCAATGGGAAGAGGGCCCAAATAGTTTCCAACCCGCTCCTGAACTATTGCGTCTAGCGGTACAGGTAGGACTCAAGGATGAATTGGTGCTAGCTGATGGCAAATTACCCCGTTTCGTTTTTCTAAATGGGAAGTTAAACGCCTTACCGATGACTCCAGCGAGTGCGATCGCATCTAAAATATTGACTTGGGGCGGCAAGATTCGTCTAGCTCTAGGTGCAATCGGCTTTGCGCGTCCAGCCATGGCTGGAGAAGAATCCGTTGATCAATTCTTTTCACGTTTGCTAGGCAGACAAGCAGTTGAAAGATTAGTTGCACCGTTTATCTCAGGTGTATACGCAGGCGATCCCAAGCGACTCAGTGCCAAGGCTGCCTTTTCTAAGATTGCTCGTCTAGAAACCTATGGTGGGTTAATCGCAGGCGCAATATTATCTAGCAAACAACGGAAAGCCGAAAAGATTAATGATCCGAATATTCCCAAAACTAAAGCTGGTGAACTAGGTTCATTTCGTCAAGGTATAAAAATGCTGCCTGAAGCGATCGCTACCAAGTTAAGAGAGCAAGGTTCAGCCATCAAACAACAATGGACTTTGCGATCGCTGGAAAAACAAGGCGAAGTCTATATTTCTAAGTTCGATACACCCACGGGTGAAGAAACTGTGACATCGCGATCGATTGTTCTCGCTACCCCAGCCTATGTCACGGCAAAATTACTGCAAGATTACTTGCCAGCCGCCAGTCAAGCCTTGAATGAGATTTTCTATCCGACCGTTGCTTGTGTGGTACTTGCTTATCCTAAGAGCGAATTTGCCTATGATATGAAGGGCTTTGGCAATCTGATTCCCCGCACTCAAGGAGTAAGAACTTTAGGCACTATCTGGTCATCGAGCCTATTTACTGGACGTGCTCCAGAAGGTTGGCAACTATTACTAAACTTTATTGGCGGCACGCTTGATCCCGCTCTAGCCAAACTTTCGGAACCAGAAATCATTGCCGCTGTGCATCAAGATTTAAAGAAAACAATTCTTCGACCTGACACGAAAGCCGAACCAAAAGCGATCGCAGTTCATGTATGGGATAAAGCGATCCCCCAATACGAAATCGGACATTTAGAAAGGCTTGCCATTGTGGAAGCAGAATTACAGAAATCTCAAGGACTTTATGTCAGTGCCAATTTTATCGGAGGTGTGGCTCTAGGTGACTGCATCAAGCGTAGTTTGCAAGAAGCCAATAAAATTGATGCATATCTAAAGTAACGTCAGCTCGAAGAAAGCGCAAAATATGAATAATCGCAGAGTGATTCTTGCGGTTTTGCACCATACATCTATGCCGTGCTTCGCACGGCGTATATGTATGGTGCTATTGAACTCCCGTTAAAGTAATAGAAGTTATAGTTATAGGACTTACGCAAAACGACTTGAAAGCCTTATTCATTCGTAGGGGCAATTCATGAATTGCCCCTACGAATCTTGGTTGATGCTTAAGTCCTAAGTTATAGCCAAAAAGCACAAGCCTCGCTGAGCGAGGCTTGTGCTTTTTGGTTATAAGAGCGAGAACATTTTATGTGCTTTTTTGAATTGATTCTAAGCCGCTAATAGATATTCAGAACCTTGATTTTGAGTGTCAAAGCGATTTACGAAATTGCTAACACTAGGGAACACCGCAAATAATTGATCGATTCTTGTAATCTCAAATACAAGACGAACAGAAGGTTGTTGAGAGCAAAGTAGAATATTACTTTTGTGGGATTGCATTAGTCTCAAACAGGCTAAGAGCTTTTCCAAACCTTGACTATCAATAAATTCTACATTTTCCATGTCAACAATCAGAACAGGAACTTCTTTATTGTTCATCATTATGTTAGCTGAAACCCAAGACTCAACTTTACCAAGAAATTCAGCTCCTTCGAGGCTGTCGAACTTGCTATTGGTAAGTTTAATTGTAAATGCGAATTCGCTATTTAAACCTTGGTCGAAGGATAGCTGATTAACTTTAGTAATTGTATCCATTGTTCTTCCTTTTAGATTCTTTAAGAGAGTGATAGTTTACGGTCTAGGGCTTAGCAACTGATGTAGCAATGAATCCAGATTGCTTGACAACGCAAACTTGTTTCTTGCTTCTTGAGTTCTATTATTCCCTTTTTCCTATTTTGTGGAACCATTAATAGATATATAAAGGTTAGTAAAAAGAAGTTGAAAAGTTATATAAAAGTTATTTTTCTCGTCTTGATATAAGTTTTCTAAAAATTATGTAGCTACATATACCAAAACGAGTCCTTAGTCCTTAAGCAGCAATTCTCGCTCATGCGATTCTAGAGACTTACTCCTCCTGTTGCAATGGCAGTGCCGACTTCTAGATTTTTACTATTTACAGCAATTTGCTTTCAACCCCGCCACAGCTAAAAATATAAAACCCATTGCGGGGCTTCGCCCTACAACCCTTTTTGTGGAGGATTTTGATCAACAGCTGCTGGAGGTAATTACTAGACTATTTCACCGAATAGATCATAATGATCGGCGGCGGTAATTTTGACGGAAAACATGGAGCCAAGAGTTGCTTTGCCAAGGGGATCGCGAACATAGACCACACCATCAACATCAGGAGCAAATCTTGCCGATCGCCCAATTAGTTCACCTGTATCAGGATTTTCTTGCTCGATCAGCACATCAACGGTTTTACCGATCTCTAACTGGTTATTCTTTAAAGAAATTTCCTGTTGAGCAGCCATGATGCGATCGCGGCGGTCTTGTTTGACTTCTTCGGGTAATTGGTTGGGCAGATCAAAGGCAGGTGTCCCTTCTTCTGCCGAAAACGTAAATACGCCGACATGATCAAATTCATGGCGCTTCACAAATTCTAGTAAATGCTCAAACTGCTCCTCAGTTTCATCGGGAAATCCGACAATAAAGGTAGTACGGGTCACAGCATTTGGCAGTGCGGCTTTGAGTTGCTCCATAATCTTGTCATTGATCCGCCCTTGCCAAGGACGATTCATCGCTCTTAGCACATCAGGATGTGAATGCTGCAAAGGCAAATCCAGATAAGGAACCACGTTAGGTGTGGACTTCATCGCGTTGATTACTTTTGGAGTCAAACCCGTGGGATAGGCATAATGCATCCTGATCCAAGGTACATCTACTTGCCCAAGAGCGGTTAAAAGTTCAGCGAGTCGTGGCTGTCCATAAATATCTAAGCCATAGTTAGTAGTGATTTGCGAAATCAAAATAATTTCTTTTACGCCTTCGGCGGCTAAGCGATCGCATTCAGTCACAATCGACTCAATTGATCGCGATCGCTGATCGCCGCGCAAATGGGGAATGATGCAAAAGGCACAACGATAGTCACAACCTTCAGCAACGCGGACATAGGCGACAGCTTCATTGGTAGTGCGATAGCGAGGTACAGTATCATCAGCGATATAGGTAGGAACTTGAGTAACTTCTTTGACTCGTTCGCCTTTCTCAGCACGTTCAATTACATCGACAATTTTTTGATAGTCGCCAGTACCAACTAGAGCAACGGCTTCAGGAATTTCATCCAGTAGTTCTTGCTGAAAATGTTGCGCCATACAGCCAGCGATGACGATGCGTTTGCCCATATCGGCAAGCTCAACCAATGTCCGCACGGATTCGCGACGAGCATCTTCGATAAAGCTACAGGTATTGACGATCACATAGTCTGCTAATTCTTCGTTGCTATCAACTTGATAACCAGCTTGCACTAACAAGCCCAGCATGTGTTCAGTATCGACGCGGTTCTTTTCACAACCCAAGTGAGAGAAAGCGATGGTGGGTTTGACGGTTTGAACCAGATTGACCATATTTGTATTAACGCAATTTTTGGCGCGCAAAATTTCAGACACTCTAGCTTAACAAAACTTAAGCACCATGCGATCGTAATGATTAAAATTCATAATTTTCGATCATGGGCTTTACAATGCTTTTTACTCGCTCAGCGCAGCTTTTGGAAGTAGCTTTTACTAGTTTTGCAGTGGGGCCTAAGGTCACATCTTGATAAAGACGATCATATTCCCTTTGATAATGTGCTGCTACAGTCTCATTTTGAATGGCAACTAAAACTTCGTCGTTCGTATGATTTGCGGCATTTGTCCAGTTGTGTGAACCTGTAAGAATTAAATTGCGATCGAGAATCGCAAATTTATGATGCAACGTATCTCCAGATACAAGATTGGGAATGCCAACGGTTTTAATGGGTTGTTTCCATGCGCTGCTTTTGCCTGTTTTGCAATCTTGGGTGGACTGAAATCCCCACATATCAAGAGTTGACGAGTAATCACGATAAGCGAATTGAGGTTCTACTAGTGCCCGAATTTGTACATTCGACCGTTGCCGCTCTTCGAGAATTGTGGATATGAATTGATCGGAATAGACAAAGAGAGCCATATCCACAGAGCTTTTAGTTCCTGCGATCGCTGTAGCGATAAGGCCATTACTCGTCTGCTCTCTTGCTGTATCTTCAGAATCTGGAGAAAACTTAAGGCGAATTTGCGCTCCACCAACGATGAGATAATCAATTTTACGGGAAGGTTTTTTCGTGCCAAACAAACTGTCAGGCTTCCCATTTGGTCCATCTCCCCACATAAGGTTAAATTCTTGCTTAAATCTCGCCGCAAGTTCTTTGCTATCTAAACGAACAAGATTATTAGCATTACCTCTAGTCTGAGGCTTTGTAAAGTCACCATGAATATCGCTCATGGTGAAATTTGCTGAACCCAATAAAACGATCTGATCATCAATCACCATAAATTTATGATGCATTAGTCCACTGCCTTTAGAGCCATCAGCAGTATCATCAATCCAAGGAACATTGGTGAGTTTGATCAGCCGTAAACCATCACGACGATCCAATTCATCTTCACTTAAGCGACCGTCGTTATCGATATCGGCAAACTTTTGAAATTCTTTGTAGCGATCGCGATCACGAGCATTCAGTTTCTCAACTTGCTCAGGGGTAAATTCGCTCCAAGCTCGACTATAGTTATTTTCGAGAATTAGTCGGACATTTACACCGCGCAATTTTGCATCGACAATTGCTTTAGCGATATTAGGTAACCGCAATTCCTGTACAGCAATATCAAGACTGACTTTAGAGTTACTGACGTTATCAATCATTACTCTTTCAAGGTTGTCGCCAAGCCGCTCAATTTTACGGTATGGGTCGGTGTATCGAGCGGCTTGATTTTGATTAAAAAATACTTGAATATTCGGATTCTGCGGTAGAACAGGAATGATCCCAGACTCAGACTTGCAAGCATTCACCGCGATCGCAATCAGTGCAGTTATCCCAAAAAGTATCAATGAATAACCTATCCGACGAGATAGCGATTGATATTTATTATGTAGCTGCGAATAGGTCAAATAACCCATACAAGCAAGACTTCAAATTTTTGCAATTCTAGTCTACATCCTTAGGATTAAAATCAAGTCTAAATAATTGGCGAGCATTAGCCAATTATTAGCTTACTTGCCTGACTTTGCCTTGATCGACGGCTTGCATGAGATATTCTAGGGCTTCGTAGTCAGGATCGGTAATGTAGCCTTGCTCAGAAAGCTCATGATTAATCATGTTCTCTAGTTCAGGAGTAAGACGCTTGACTAGAAGAGCACGGTTGACTAGATTTCTGATGACACTCTTGTTACTCATGATTTTTGTACTAGGCGTATATTGATTTCGAGAAGTAATGAAATTAGAGAAGCAATTGTCGTTAAAGTGATGATGAACCGCGATTGAATTGGTGTATCTTCGCTTCTTTAGGACTATCTCTATAACAATAAGTTTCCTCTGAAATCAAAGATATAGATGTGACTTATACCTAGAGATAGATGTGACTCTCATGTGTACATGCAGGTGATCAGGGTCACAAAAAAACTAAGCCCAAAAAAAGCAAAGTACCCTAGTGGGTACTTTGCTTTTTTTGGGGCTTAAGTTTTTATTTAACTGCTTGCTCGAAACGTATGAGTTCTAGCGATCGCTCTCCATAGATCGACTCAATATTTTCTTCGCAACAGGCGATCGCAAACTCATCTAATTCTTCTGGCTCAACGCCAAACATGTCATAGAAAGTCTCAGGTTCCACTCGACAAAAGCGTGGTCTTTGCTCATAGATTGTACATTTGCGGTTGAGGCGATCGAAGTTGATGCACCAACCGTCGCTACCCACCATACTTAAGTATTTTTGAAGTTCGTCGGCGGTGAGGTAATCTGCAAGGTCAGGGCGATCTTTCGGGTCGAGATTACAGCAAGCGCCACAGTTGCTAATGCATTGCCAAGTTGCCATTGTATATTTTTTGCTCTGTTCGTTCATTCAATATACAGCGCCTTGCGCTGTCACAAAGCCCAATAAACATTTTGAAAGGCTTGCAAAGCAAGCCTTTCAAAATGTTTATTGGTTCCAAAAGATAAGAGCGGCGCTCTTATCTTTTGGTTTTATATGTCATCTATAGAGACAAATACCAATCACGAATTAATCCATTCACGATTTCTGGACTTTCATCATGGGGGCAATGTCCTGCATTAATGTAATGTTCTGTGAGTGATGGATAAAACTCACGAAATTTTACACCCCTAGCATGGGAATTCATCCAAGGATCACCTTCTCCCCAAATCATCAACAATGGGCTACTCATTGCTCCTAGTAACTCATCGACTTTTTTGCCTTGCGGTGTACTAAATACTGACGCAAAAACTTGTGCAGCGCCCTGATCACAGGAAGGACGATAAATATCTTCAACTAATTGATCGGTAACAGCAGATTGATCTAAATAGACTTTTTTTAAAGTGCTACGAATACGGGATTTTTGACGGACGAAGTTAAATAACAATTGATTTGCCCAAGGCTGGCGTAAGACTTTCTGCAAGGCTGGGGTGATCGCTTTTTGGATTGGATTTACTTTCTTAGCCCCAAGAGGATTGGTATCTGTAAATGGCCCCGCACTATTAAGTAAGATCACACCTGCCAATGATTGTGGATAATCAGCAGCTACACATAACGAAGAATAACCACCAAGGGAGTTACCAGCAATTACGGTTGGACGTTGAATTTTTTCGGTAATAAAATCATGGAGCTGATCGCGCCAAAGATTGCCACTATATTGCCATGCAGGTTTTTGCGATCGCCCAAAGCCTAACAAATCAATCGCATATACCTCAAAATCTTGACTAAGTTCTGAGATATTCTTGCGCCAATGATCAGTTGATGCACCAAATCCATGAACTAATAGCAGCGGTGGACGCGAAGAATTGTTTCCCGCTTTGACAAAATAAATTTTTTGTTCACGCCATAGCCAATATTGACCAGCGATCGATTCAGTACTTGTTAAAACCATGAAAATTTAGTAGCCACAAAAAAAAGTAAAAAGAGCGCCACGCACTCTCTTTACTTATCTTAATCTTGATTTTTAGCTTTAGCCAAATCTGCCGCTAATGTATTCCTCAGTAGCTACTTGCTTAGGGCTGCTGAAGATAACCGATGTGCGATCAATTTCTACTAGTTTGCCCATGCGCTTACCGCTATCGCTGAGTTCAGTATTAAAGAAAGCAGTCATGTCAGCCGATCGCGATGCTTGCTGCATGTTGTGTGTAACGATGACCAGCGTAAACTTTTGCTTGAGTTCTTGCATTAGCTCTTCGATCCGCAAAGTTGAGATCGGGTCAAGTGCTGAGCATGGTTCATCCATCAAGATTACCTGTGGCTCCACTGCGATCGCTCTGGCAATACATAGACGTTGTTGTTGACCGCCAGAAAGAGCTAAACCACTTTCTTTCAGCTTATCTTTAACTTCATCCCAAATTGCAGCTGATCTTAATGACTTCTCAACTAAGTCATCCATATCATTTTTAGATCCTTTAAATCCATTAATTCGAGGACCAAAGGCGATGTTTTCGTAAATTGATTTTGGAAATGGATTAGGGCGTTGAAACACCATCCCAATGTGACGACGAACTGCCACAGGATCAATTTTATCATCGTAAAGATTATGTCCGTTAAAGGTAATTGATCCTTTAACTCTTGCGCCCTCAATCAAATCATTGAGACGATTAAAACATCTCAAAATTGTGCTTTTACCACAGCCAGAGGGCCCAATAAAAGCGGTAATTTGATTTTTAAAGATTTCTAAGTTAACTCCCGCAACTGCTGGTGAGTTGGAGCTATAGAAAACGTTAACGTCCTCTACTTTTAAAATTGCCTGATTCCCAGAAGAATTGCTGCTTAAGTTCATTGTAAAACCCCAAATTTGTTGAATTTAGTCTGCGAATAGTTTGAACTACTTTGCCCGACTGCGTAAAAATATGGCAACTAAGTTCATGCCTAAAACTAAGACTAAAAGCACGACGATGCCTGCGGAAGCTAGTGTCTGAAATTCTGGTTTCGGATCTCCAACCCACTCATAAATTTGGTATGGGAGAACGGAAAAGAAGTTATCGTTTGACCATAATGTATCGGTAAATACACCTCCTATATTACCACTGAACAAAGCTCCAAAGTTGATGGGCGAAGCTTTGGGGTCAAATAAAACCGTACCAGCTCCGAGAACAACTATTGGCGCAGTCTCGCCTATACCTCTAGAGGTTGAGATAATCACAGCAGTCAAAATCCCTGGTAAAGCGCTAGGTAAAACGTGATGGCGAATTGTTTGCCACTTGGTTGCGCCGACTCCATAAGAAGCTTGACGGACTGATTGCGGAACAGCGCGGATTGCTTCTCTAGAAATAACAATAACTGGCGGCAAAATTAGTAAGGTAATCGTAAGGATTCCTGTAACTAATACAGCCCGACCGCTATAAATACCACGGACAAAAAGCCCTAATCCCAATAAACCGTAAATAATCGAGGGAATACCAGCTAAGTTATAGATATTTAGCTCAATTAACTCAGACAACCAATTTTTCTTGGCGTATTCTTCCAAATAAATTGCCGAGCAAACTCCAAGGGGAATCACCAACACCAATACATAGGCAAGCATCGCTACCGAACCCAGAATTGCAGCTTTATATCCAGATTCTAAAGGACGGCGCGATGGATATAGCTGAAACAGATCCCAGTTAAGGCGACTAGAACCATCACTAACAACTTGATAAATTAAGTATGCAAGGACAACCAATCCAAGAGATGTTGCAAAAATACAAAATGCGGAAAATATTTTGCCCCATAACTGTCTTGATTCGAGCTTTGGCTCAAATTTTGATTCGCTAGGTTGTCCGTCAATATTTTCTAATATATCGATTCCGTTACTCATAGGTTTCTTGGAAACGTTTGCTAATTTGCTTACTGATAATGTTAAGAAGAAGAGTGATCAGAAATAGCGTCATCCCAACCGCAAAAAGGGCTTGGTACTCTACACTACCAACTCGTGAATCGCCCTTGGCAACTTGAGCAATATAGGCTGTCATTGTGCCAACTGTTTCTCTTGGATCGAGAGTCAAAACTGGTCTTTGACCAGCAGCGATCGCAACAATCATCGTCTCACCCACAGCGCGGGATATGCCCAAAATTATGGCAGCACAAATACCAGATAAAGCCGCTGGAAAAACAATCCCAGTGGCAACTTCTTTTTTGGTTGAACCAAGACCATAGGCGGCTTCTCTCAGGGAGCTTGGTACAGCGATCATTGCATCAGTACTTATTGATGCGATCGTGGGGATAATCATCACGCCCATGATCAACCCTGCGCTAAGAGCATTAAATCCTTGCAGCCCAGGAATCAGCTTGCTTAAAATCGGGGTAACAACTGTTAGTGCAAAGTATCCGTACACAACTGTAGGTACGCCAGCTAGCAACTCAATAACTGGACGTAAAAATTTACTCAATCTTGGTGATGCGTATTCTGACAAATAAACAGCAGTTGCTAGTCCTAGAGGGGTTGCGACTAGCATGGCAATTAGAGCCACCATGATTGTGCCATTAACTGTTGGCCAAACGCAAAAGCCTTTTTCCGCAAACTGGGGTGTCCAACTACAGCTGTAGTTGCCATTTTCCAAAGTTTTGCCAAATAAAAACTCACCAATACTAGCTTTACCGAAAAAGCTAATTGTTTCTGAGGCAAGAACATAAATAATCGCAACTGTAGTCAGTACAGAAACGAAAGCACAAAAAAGCAACGCATAGCCGATCGCACTCTCTTTAATATTGCGATCGCGGCGTTGATAAAGGTCGAGATCTTCAACCTGAGGTGGATTTACTGGACTTGTCATAAAATTTTCTCATCAAGTACATTAAAAGTTAAAGCCCTCTGTAATATTGTTAAGCAAAATTAAATTAAATATCAAACCCTAAAAACTGTACCGCCCGCTGCGCGGGCGGTACAGTTTTTGGTTTGGATTTTTAACTTAGATGCTAGGAGGGCTTAGCTAAAAACTAACTTGAAATTATTTCAAGTCTTTTGCAAGCAATTCAGCTACGGAAACGCCAGCAGGAGCATCCATAAAGGTTGTCCCAGTCTTACCAGCACTCAAACGTTCAAGGATCTTAGGCACAGCGTCGCTAGGAAGCGGAACATAACCAACTTCTTTGACGACCTTAAGATCTTTAAAGTAGTAATCAGCAAAAGCCTTGACTTCAGGTCGTGCTAGAGCTTTCTTGCTCACATAGATAAACAAAGGACGAGACAAGGGAGAATATTTGCCAGAGTTAATATTCTCAGCAGTAGGTGCAACGCAACCCTTGCCACCATCAACTTCGATCGCAGTCAACTTCTTAGCATTTTCTTCAAAGTAAGCAACTCCAAAGAAGCCCACAGCACCTTTTCCGCCTTGAACACCCTTGACGGTGATGTTGTCATCTTCACTAGGCTGATAATCCTTACGGATCACCTTAGATTTTTTATTAACGGCTTCGGTAAAGTAGTCAAATGTGCCAGAGTCAGCACCTGCTCCAAAGAGGGCAATTGGTTCTTTGGGGAAATCAGGACGAACTTGATCCCAAGATGTGATCTTACCTTCTGAATCGGGACTCCACATGGTGTTCAATTCAGCAACAGTAAGACACTTTGCCCAAGTATTTTCCTTGTTAACAACGACAGTCAGACCATCAACAGCAACAGGTAATTCGACAAATTCTACGCCATTCTTCTTGCAATCTTCAGCTTCCTTGGCTTTGATTGGACGAGAAGCATT
Source organism: Pseudanabaena sp. BC1403 (assembly GCF_002914585.1). Classification (NCBI taxonomy): domain Bacteria; kingdom Bacillati; phylum Cyanobacteriota; class Cyanophyceae; order Pseudanabaenales; family Pseudanabaenaceae; genus Pseudanabaena; species Pseudanabaena sp. BC1403. The sequence goes on along the minus strand of NZ_PDDM01000017.1, from coordinate 88,960 downwards.
AGCAATATCAATATCACCAGCACAGAATTTCTTAAAACCACCGCCAGTACCACTTGTACCTACAGGAACTTTTACACCTGGGTTTGATTTTGCGAAGTCTTCAGCAACAGCCTTGCTGATTGGGGCAACGGTGCTAGAACCATCAATGGTGATGTTACCAGATAGATTAGAAGGTGCTGTTGCAGGCTCCTTAACGGGGTCTTTCATAGCCGTTGTTGGTGTCGCTGCGGGGCTAGTTGCACCAGGTGTGGGGGTGGTGCTACCGCTACAGGATGCTAGCGCTGCGGCAAGTGTAACACCAGCTACAAACTTGACTACATTGCGATTGATACTCTTTTTAGACATCATAGAAATCTTACTGCGATTATATCTGTTACGGTTTACTAGGCATTTAAACTAGACAAGATCGATACTAAACTGCATCCGTCAACCAAAGGTTAAGGGACGTTAAAGATGCAGTTAAGTTTAGTTTGCCAAAAAGTTTTTGCATCAAGATTAATTAACAAAACAGACAAGAGAGGGGGTGCTAAGCACCCCCTCTCTTGTCTGTTTTGTCGTCAAGCTATAACCAAGCTTAGCAATGCAAGTTTTGCTCAGAAAATAAAAGACCTGTTGGGCAATAAGCTCAAAAAGCCTCGTAAGCCATTCTAAACAAAGGTTTCAAGGCTTTGGCTCCAAATCCTTGAAACATCTCTGGGTAACGGTTTTAGCGATTTTAGTTGTTATTACCCAACAGGTCTAAAACCCAAATACAAATAACTTTGTGCCGCCATTATTTATATTTGGGTTTTATGTTTCTACATAGTGAATAATTAGTGGTGCTCCGCATTGCGGAGCACCACTAATTATTCACTGGGAAGAGAATAAATAAGTTCTCATGGGTGATGCGTTATTCTTTAAAACTGTGGCTAAATAATTAAGTGACGGTTTTCCGTCTAGCGTCAAAGATTAACACGATAAAAAATTTTTTGTAGAATGTTAGGTATTATTGGTCGCGGAAATAGCTATGAGAGACTCAAATAAAAAATCTCGTTACAAGCAACCTTTGATTTATGCTTCGATGCTGCTATTAGGTGTCATCTTGGGAGCTTGGGCAGTTGTGTCTGGAGTGCGATCGCCAAATACAACAGTAATTACCCCTGTTAGTCAGGTTGCATCGATATCACCTGCGATCGCACAGGATAGTGACAGAGTTAAATCGATCTCAGTCCCCCGTAATTACGTCGTGGAGGCAGTTAATCGCACAGGCCCAGCCGTTGTCAGAATAAACGCCTCACGTACTGTCGCTAGTAACCAACAAATTCCTCAGGAATTTATGGACGATCCCATGTTTCGCCAGTTTTTTGGCGATCAACTACGTCGGATGCCAAAGGAACGTGTTGAACGCGGCACTGGTTCGGGCTTTATCATCAACAAAGAAGGTGACATTATCACCAATGCCCACGTTGTTAGTGGTGCTGACAAAGTGACTGTGATTCTTAAAGATGGTCGCCAAATCGAAGGTAAAGTCTTAGGTAGTGATGAACTTACTGACATTGCTGTTGTTCAAGTTAAGCCTGATAATTTGCCTACTGTGAGCATCGGCAGCTCTCAAAATTTACAACCAGGAGACTGGGCGATCGCGATCGGTAATCCTCTTGGCTTAGACAATACCGTTACCGCAGGAATCATCAGTGCGATCGGTCGTAATAGCGGTCAAATAGGAGTCGATAAGCGAGTTAGCTTTATTCAAACTGATGCCGCAATTAATCCTGGAAACTCAGGTGGCCCATTGCTCAATCAAAATGGTGAGGTAATCGGGGTAAACACTGCAATCATTCAAGGCGCTCAGGGATTAGGTTTTGCAATTCCCATTGAAACTGCTCAGCGAATTGCTAAACAGATAATCGCGAGTGGTAAAGTCAGTCGCGCCTATCTTGGTATTCAGATGGTGACAGTTGATGCAAATGTCAAGAAACAAGTCAATCAAGACACTGAGTTTGGTATTAAAATCGACGAAGATAAAGGTGTTCTAATTACTAGAGTTGTTGATGATTCGCCTGCGGCAAAGGCAGGTGCTAAGCGCGGTGATGTAATCACCAAGTTTAACGACAAGGAAATCTTGACGGCAGACCAAGTCACGCAATTAGTGGAAGATCGAGCTGTTGGAGACAAGATTAATATGGAAGTTAAACGCAATGGTCAGACAGTAGCGTTAAGTGTGGAAACTGCTCAGTTCCCACAAAAATTCCCTAACTAGGATACTCCAATCTCTATAAAGACAAAATACGAAAGGCGGTGCTTTGCGCCGCCTTTCGTATTTTGTAATAATCCAATAGCAGCTATATTCAGGTGAATCCTATGGGTAATTTTATTGGTTGGCTTGGTGCCTTGCTACTGATCTTTCTGGCAGGATTTGGACTGACTCAATGGTTGAATTTACCCTTTGGTAATTTTATTGATTGGGTAATTGGAGCCAGCATTTTTGTGTGGCTGATCATAATCGTCACTGTGCCTTGGAACGTTTATTTTCAGTCCAAGGCAGTGCTCAATCAAGCGACAATTTCTAAGGATAAAGGAATCGTCATTGATGAGAACCAATTACCCTATGTCCGATCGCTTGCCCAAAAATCCCTAGGATTAGCGATTGGGTTACATGTAATTTCGGCGATCGCTCTATATGTTTTAGCATCGAGTGGTGTTGGCACTATCGGCTATGTGGGTGCGATCGCGGCGCTGTTGCTAACAGTATTACGTCCTGCAATAAGTGCCTATGAATATATAGCTCAACGCTTAAGGTTAATCTCACAGCAAATTGATTATCCTCGCGAAGACGTGATGGAGTTACGGCAACGCTTTGTCAATTTAGAAGAGTCAGTCAAACAACTCAAAGAGCAGCTAAGCTCTGAAAACCCTTATTCTTGGGTGACAAAATATGAGCAGTTTGCCGATGAGACGCGGAAAGATTTATCACGGCTAGGTGCAAATGTTGAAGATTTACGCGCAACCAATGATCGCGATCATGATCGCTTAACTCGTGAATCTCGACAAGCGATCGCACAATTGAGTGCCGATAGCCAATTTTTAGAACAAGTTCGAGAAATTATTCGCTTTTTTAAGAGTGCATAAACTTAGACAAATCAAGCAGATGCGACGCTTTGCGTCACATCTGCTTTGATTGAGCCAAATATCTTATGTTGCTTGTTGCAAGTTTGATTTGGGTAAGTTAGTTTTAAATAAGGGTCATAATTTTAAGTTAAGTGTTTAAATATTCTGACTATCTCGCTCTTCGTAATTAGCAATCGCCCCTCTTACTATGACTCCCAGATCCTTTACTCCTCAAGATGCGACCGTAGTTGAAGGCAGTCAATTTGAGCATTATCTGATTTTGAAAGATCCTGAAGGACAGCAACGGATTTTACTAGATAGTAAGAGCTATGTACTTGGGCGATCGCCAGAAAATGATATTGTCTTGCGATCGCAGTCAGTGTCGCGCGAACATGCAACTTTAATAGGAATTCCTGTACAAGCTCCTTTAATTCAATTATTTCGGCTTAGTGATGGTACTCCTGAAAAAGGGAAAAGCACTAATGGCTTGTTGATTAATGGGGAAATACGCGATTCATGGATATTAATGCATGGAGATGAAATTGTTTTTAGTAGCAATACTGTTGCTATTTATCGAATTGAGCCTGAGCCGCCCTATGCTCAAGGGAAGGCTGCCATTTTCCTGGAATGTTTACAAGAGTTATCTCAAAAAGATAGCAAGTCTGGCAAGTATATTGATGCTGAAAACTATCTTGAGCAAATATTAGTTATAAGCCAAAATCTGTATGGAGAATCTGATCCCCATGTTGCTAATTGCTTAATAGATTTAGCAGCTCTTAGTTATTCACAAAACCAATTTGATAAAACCGAAAAACTATTTCTAAAAGCGATCGCCATTCGTAAGCAGGCTCTAGGGGAAGAGCATCCTGATGTCATATCTGCAATGCTCGACTTAGCCGCAATTTATAATTCTCAAGCTTTGTATACAAAAGCAGAATCATTGTTTTTACAAGCTTTAGAAATCAAAAAAAAGGTGTTAGGTATAGAGCATCCAGAAATTGCGGCTAGTTTAGTAGATCTAGCAGCAATTTACTATTCTCAAAATCGCTACCAAGAGGTCAAACATCTTTATGAGCAAGCAATTAAAATCTATAAGAGATATCCTGAAAATAAGTATCCAAATATTTTTTCAGTTCGGAAAAAATTAGCCAGTATCAAGAAGAAATTACGTCCGAAATGGCTATCTTTAAATGTTCTAGTTCCTGCTTCTTTGATATTGCTTTCAGGTGTTATTGCATATACTTTCTTTGTTCCAAAAGCAGATATTACCTGCGTTAAGGTTCTACCAGATGGTAGTACTAAATCTATATCTGGTGATGAATGTCGCCAAATTAGTAAATAGTAAAAAGGGATGCCGAGCATCCCTTTTTACTATTTATTGGCTATGACGATAGCGAAGCTAAGCCAAATCAAAAAACAGATGCGCGTTAGCTTGAGAGCTTGTGAAATTTTAGGTGCAGCGATCGCATCAATCGCATCTCCCAATAACGGCTTTTGTTTAACAAGCCCGCGATAGCGATTTTCTCCACCTAACTGTACTTGCAAAATTGCTGCATAAACACATTCACTCCATCCAGAATTGGGGCTAGAGTCTTGCTTGGCATCGCGATCGCAAATCTGCCAGACATACATGGGCTTTCCTGAAAATAACGCTAAAGTAATCACCGTTAATCGACATGGCAGCCAAGTAAACACATCATCGGTCTTGGCGCTAAACCAGCCGAGATCAGTGTAGGGAGCTTCGCGATAGCCCACCATAGAGTCGAGCGTGCTAGCTGCTTTGTAAGCGATCGCTAAAGCTACGCCACCATAATCAAACAAAGCCGAACCAATCAAGGCATAAAACAATGGCGATGTAACAGCATCGATCGCATTTTCGGTGACAGTTTCCAGCACAGCTCGTAAAATCTCTAATTCTGTCAAATCATCCGTATCACGCCCTACATAGCGACTCAACTCTCGGCGAGCATTTTCGATATTTCCAGTTTGCAATACAGCTAACACTGACTCGGCGGCATCACGGAGACTTCTTCCCGCAAAACAGGCGGCTAATAAAATACTGGAAACAGCGATCGCAAAAAAAGGATGGACTTTTGCCGATGCGATCGCAATCAGCCAGCTTACGACACCACTTCCCAAGATCATGCTAACTCCTAAAATCATGCCTAGCACTTTCATGATTAGTGGCGAAAAACGAGGAATACGATTGCTAGAAGCTGGATCTTCGATCAGCACCAAATCAGTAAATTGCGAGATGAACCAACCCATGACCTGCACTGGATGCAGCCAATTAACAGGATCGCCAATTAAGCGATCAAGACTTGCCGCAAAAATTAAAATCAGAAAGTTAGGAGATAGCTCTAGCACAGGAATTCGATGATAAGTTTAGTAGGGGCGTTGCCCCTACTAAACTTATCATCGATATTATGAAAGCCATATCTGTTTTGGGAACTTCATCTAATGCTGGCAAAAGCTGGATGGTTACAGCATTAGGGGCATGGCTCAGACGAAATGGAGTTAAAGTTGCTCCATTTAAAGCGCAAAATATGTCGAATAATTCCTATGTGACATTGGAAGGTGGAGAAATAGGTCGAGCGCAAGCAGTACAAGCGATCGCCTGTGGGATGCGTCCAATCGTAGAAATGAATCCAATTCTGTTAAAGCCATCGGGAAATGGAACTTCGCAATTAGTTTTATTAGGTGAAGCTCGTCAACATATCGCGGCAATTGATTACTATCAACATATCGAAACGCTCTGGGAGACTGTGCGCGACTCTCTCGAATATTGGCGCGATCGCTGTGATGTTTTGCTGTTAGAAGGGGCTGGCAGCCCTGTAGAACTTAATCTCATGCATCGTGATCTTGTGAATTTACGCCCGATTGTTCATTTGCAAGGACGTTGGATTCTTGTTGGGGATATCGAGAAGGGAGGCGTATTTGCTCAAATAATTGGTACGCATCAGCTTCTACCTGAAACTGCAAGGGATTTGGGATTAGGCTTTATTGTGAACAAGTTTCGTGGCGATTTACGATTGTTTAATGATGCAGAGAAACACTTTCGCGATTATATGCCGCATCTTCCCTATATAGGAGTTCTTCCCTATGCCGCAGATCTACAACCTGAGAGCGAAGATAGTTTATGTAGTGAAGCGGAATCTAAAGGTGAGGGTGCGAAGATCGCGTGGATTAGATTTCCTCATTTGTCTAATTCTCAAGATAGTCAGCCTTGGCAATTAGATCTAGGCATAGAGACCGTTTGGGCGAAAACCATTGCGGATTTAGACAATGCAAAGATCATTATTCTCCCAGGAAGCAAAAACACTCTCAGCGATCTACAATGGTTAAGAACTTCAGGATTAGCAAATGCAATTTTGGCGGCACATCATCGAGGCGTTCCGATCGTTGGTATCTGTGGTGGTTATCAGATGTTGGGGAAATATCTATGCGATCGCGAAGGTGTTGCTGGTTCATCAGGAGATGTCGAAGGACTGGGGCTATTACCAATTAGTACAGAATTTATGGCAACCAAACAGGTGCGTCAGGTACAGGCGCTCTGGCAAAGTTCGCAATCTACCGACAAATGGATGACCTATGAGATTCATATGGGAGTCACCAAATTAATTGAGGCTAGTGAATCTTCGCTAATTCAACCTTTGCTGCAAGTGCAAGGCGATCGCGAGTTTCGTGATGAAGGAATGCAATGCGATCGGGTATGGGGAAGTTATTTGCATGGTTTATTTGAATCTGTTGCTGTACGCCAATCTTTAACCAGATTGGCAAATATTCCCGAACATCAGTCAGCCTCAATCTCTTGGCAAGATCATCAACAAAAGCTTTATAACGATATGGCAGACTTACTAGAAACACATCTAGACCTTACTGCAATTCATCGTTATCTCGATATCTAGCATGTATAGCTTTTGCCTATTTAGTGGAAACAGAGAGTTACGGCGCAAAGCACCGCAACTCTCTGTTATACCAATTCACAAAAGTGTGACAACACTTCTGTGAATTAAAAACCAAACCCTGTAAGGGTTTTAAAAACACAAAATGGCTGCGCCACTTTGTGTTTTGGTATTATTTTTTGACTCAGAAGATCAGAAGATTTTTGTTAAAAGTGTTGCTTTGCAACACTTTTAACAAAAATCTTGGTTGCCCTGTTAGCGCAAAGCACTGTAAGTGTCTTGAAGCATGATATTTTAGCTTGAGATGCTTAGATACTCAGTCCTTAAAAAAACATGCTGCTTGAAGTCGAAAACTTGACTGTTCGTTATGGCAATGCAGAACCTGCGGTCGATCGCGTTACTTTTCATTTACAAGCAGGTGAAGCGCTAGGTTTAATCGGCGAAAGTGGCTGTGGCAAATCAACGATTGGGCGATCGCTAATTAAGCTATTACCCAAGTATGCCAGCATTGAAGGGACAGTCTGTGTCGATGGTGAAGCGATTGCCGAGAAAAAAGATGGCACATGGCGAGGTGAAAAGGTTGGATTAATATTTCAAGATCCGATGACAAGACTCGATCCACTCATGAGCATAGAGGCACATGGTTTAGAAGTATTAGCATCTCATTATCCTAAGCTCTCAGCCAAATCTGCTCAACAACGGCTAAAAGATGCGCTTAAAGCCGTTCGTATTGATCCATCACGAGCTAAACAATATCCCCATGAATTTAGTGGTGGGATGCGTCAGAGAGTAGCGATCGCCCTTTCGTTGCTGCTAAATCCTGTTTTATTGATTGCTGATGAACCAACCACTAGTCTTGATGTCACAGTTGCCACAGATATTCTCAAAGAACTAACTGAACTTCGCAAAAGTCGATCCATGGGCTTACTGCTAGTCACCCACGATCTTGGTATGGTTGCTGAATATTGCGATCGCATTGCCGTCATGTATAACGGTGTGATCGTGGAGACTGGAGCTGTCGAACAAATTTTTCGTTCTCCGCAACATCCCTATACCCAAAGCTTACTGGCTTCTGTTCTCCATTTTCATCCTGAGATATTATCTTCTAGTCAAGATATTTCTGAAGTTCAAGATCAGGAAGTTCTAGAAGATATACCCGAAAATGCTCCAGAGAATACTTTAGAAGACAACCCAGATGGTGAAGAAGTTAAGGTAATTGAAAAAACTCAGATTCCTCCAAAATCATCTCCAAGAGTAATCCTCTATGTAAATCATCTCCAAAAGCATTATGTCACTGGCGGAAATCTGCTAACACGATTAGTTGATCCTTCGATTGGTTTAGTAAAAGCAGTTGATGGCGTTGACTTAGAAATAATCTCAGGAGAAACCTTTGGCATCATCGGTGAAAGTGGCTCTGGCAAAAGTACAACGGGACGAGCAATTCTACAATTGATCAAACCCGATCGCGGTTCCGTGCGGTTTAATAGCGTGGAACTAACTAGACTCAAAGGTGAACAACTACGCCAAATGCGATCGCAGATGCAGATGATTTTCCAAGATCCGCGTGCTTGCTTTAGTCCTTATATGACGGTATTTCATAGCGTCGCCGATCCATTGCTGATTCATAAAATCGAACCCAATCTAGAATCGGCTCGTGAAAAGGTATATGCCATTCTTGAAAAAGTAGGACTGAACTCGCAACTAGCCGAACGTTATCCATCAGATTTGTCAGGTGGACAATTGCAACGAGTAGCGATCGCCCGTGCTTTGATTACTAACCCGAAATTGGTCATCTGCGATGAGCCTGTGAGTATGCTCGATGCTTCGATTCAGAGCCAAGTTTTGCAGTTAATGCGCGATCTCAAACAAGAATTTAAGCTGACTTATATCTTTATTACCCACGATCTCGCTGTTGCTCAGTTTTTCTGCGATCGCATTGCCGTGATGCGTAGCGGTAAAATTGTAGAGCAGGGCAGTACCGCAGAAGTGTTGACTAATCCTCAGCACGAATATACCAAGGCTTTGATTGCTTCAATTCCACGTATTCCTTACATCAATAGCTAAACCAAAAAGATCTTTAAAAGACTTGCATGGCAATGCCTTTAAAGATCTTTTAGAAACTACTTCTTTGAAAACTGCGACAATGCCCGATTCCCAAAAAAATTTCTTCCTTAATTCTCATTTCCTTAATCCCGATCGCTCTAATCTTGAAGATATCCGTAAGTTGGGATATGCCTTTGTCGATTTGATCGTGGATTCAGTTTTGGATACTCAAAATCAGCCCTTTGTGACAGATGAATCTGCTTTTGATATTCTCATTCCTGAACAAGGGCAGGAACTTTTAGAATTATTGGCAGAAGTGCGATCGCAGATTTTGCCACGTACTGTCAACTTTCAGAATCCTCGCTATATGGGACATATGGATAGTGTGCCTAGTGCAATCACGATCTGGGCAGATGCTCTAGTTTCCGCAATTAACAACAATATGCTGAGCTATGAACTCGCTCCCGTATTTACGGAAATGGAAACGCAATTGATGCAATGGTTCGGTAATCTGTTTGGAATGGGAACTGATTGTTTTGGCACACTTACCGCAGGTGGCAGTCTTGCTAATATTTCAGGACTATTATTAGCGAGAAACTGGAAACGACCACAAAGCAAGGCTTTAGGTAATTCCAGCAATTTAATGGCTTTTGTTTCTGATGCCGCACATACTTCCTTTGAGAAGGCAATGAATGTGATTGGCGTTGGCAAAGAGAACTTAGTGAGAGTTCCTACAAATCATCGTGGCGAAATTATTTTAGAAGAATTGGAATCTGCTATTCAAAAAGCAATTAGAGAAGGAAAACATCCTTTTTTTGTAGCTGCGATCGCGGGCACAACAGTAACAGGGGCAATTGATCCGATTCAATCAGTGGGAGAAATTGCTAAACGTTATGATTGTTGGTTTCATATTGATGCAGCCTATGGTGGAGCAGGTATTTTTACCCCAAAATTGCAGCCCCTATTTCAAGGTTGTGAACTTGCGGACTCAATGACTTTTAATCCGCAAAAGTGGCTTTGGGTAGCGCGAACCTGTGCAATGCTAATTGTCAAAGATAAGCAGCATCTCGTTGATGGCTTTGATGGAGAACTTCCCTATATGGATGATCAAGCTCTGAACTTTGGAAATCTTAATTTGCAGGGAACAAGACGGACTGATAGCCTCAAGTTATGGATGGCTCTGAAAGCGATGGGAATTTCGGGTTGTCGTTATCTCGTGGAGCGATCGCTTGATCTATCTGATCATCTGCGTCAATGGGTTGAAGATTCGGCAGAATTAGAACTCGTCTGCGAACCAACTTTAAATATTATTTGCCTCAAATCTAATGACCCGAAACTTAGTAGTTCGGCTCTACGACAACAATGGATTAATGAAGGAAAATTATGGCTATCCTTACCACTATGGAAAGGCGATCGCGTTCTCAAAGCCGTAGTTTTACATCCCTACGCAAGTCAGTAGCTAGACAACATCCAAAAAGGCAAATTACCCGCTATGCAGACGCTTTGCCTTTTGGGATGTTAGGATTGCGTAGCTAGATGCTGGTGCAACGCTTGGCGCATAATCTCAATGGGGACTGGCAGGTCTAACCAAAACTCCAGCCCGATCGCACCCTGATTAATTAGCATCTCCAAACCATCGATTGTTTTGAGTCCTTTGGCGGCGGCAATTTGTAAAAATTTTGTGGGGCGTGGTGTATAAATTAGGTCATATGCGATCGCATGATCAGGCAATAGATCCATTTCCTCTTCAGAGATCGGTGTATTTGGATCGCCTGCCATTCCGATCGGTGTGGCATTAATTACGATTCCCGCAACTTCTAGCAAGTGTGGTATTGATGTCCAAGGATGTACGCGCAGATTGTAATCATGAAGTTGGCTGGTCATTGAGCCGTGAAATTTTTTCATCTTTTTGGGATCTCGTCCCGCCACATGAATGACAGAACAGCCCAATTCTAAGCAAGCCGCAACTACAGCCTGAGCCGCACCACCACCACCAAGGATCAAGGCGGGCGTATTTTCCCATTCGCAGTTAAGCTGTTTGAGTGGATTTAAAAAACCTGCAACGTCAGTATTTGTGCCAATTAAGCGATCTCCAACTCGCTTAACAGTATTGACAGCACCAACGGCTTGAGCGATCGGCAAGACTTCATCAAGCAAGGGCATCACTTCAACTTTATGAGGGATTGTTAGGTTAAAGCCTCGGATCGATTGAATTGTTTTTAAACCAGCGATCGCTGTAGGTAAATCATCCACAGCGATCGGAAATGGTACATACACATAGTCCAGTCCCAAAGCTGCGATCGCGGCATTATGCATCACAGGCGAAAGACTATGACTAACGGGAAACCCCATCACTCCTAAAATTTTAGTTGTCCCAAAGATGCGCCCGCTCATAGTTGCTTACCTCACGTAATTAAAAAACTATGACACAAATGTTTCGCTTAAAGGCTAAGCATTAGTACGAACTTTGAAAAAACTTACGCCTATTCTCAAAATAGCGTTGCCATTTTGAGTGGTTCAAACCCTTGCTGGGCTTTGGTTTTAACCACAGAAAGTATAGTGACGCTTTCTATAGTTGGTATTACACATGTTATACCAATTCACAAAAGTGTTGTTACACTTTTGTGAATTGAAAACCAAACCCTGTAAGGGTTTTAAAAGCACAAAGTGGCGTAGCCATTTTGTGCTTTGGTATTAGAGTAATTTTTGCTCAAAGGAACTACAAGAAATATTTTAAAAGCTTTGCAATGCAAAGCTTTTAAAATATTTCTTGGTTTAGGTTTGAGTCTTAATCTACAGGTTTACCGACAGAGTAATTAAGTGCATAACTCCAACTTAGTAAACGCAACCACAAACGAGGATTCGTCGGTTCTAGCCAAGTTTGACAACTCCGCATGAGTTGTGGTAGCCATCCACCTAATAGAGCATTAGCTAGGGAACTGCGGGTAAAGGCTCCATAACTAGATAACCATTTCAATAAATCTTTTGTACCTGCCATTTCCAAAATCCAGAGAATTAGTTTTGGATTTTTAAATGCGGCAATCAGGGCAAGACGGTTAAACATTAACCAATTGAGTCGATCTTTAATAAAGCGATCGCTAACTGGTTGTGGCTCATCAGCCAGTAACCCAAAGAAAGTGTTCAGCATCGAGTTAACCCGCTCTGGTGGCAAATACATTCCTGTAGGAACCATCATTCCCTTAGAGAATAACCATGTGACGGCAATATTGCTCTGATAGGCATTGATTTGATTGAGATCGTCCACTTTGAGTAAATCATGCTTTAGCGCAGTATCTAATAAAGTTGCTAATCGAGGCAAGTTGCGAACTAGAGAACCAAAGCCTGTAAACACAAGCGGTGATTGTAATGATGCAGCATCACCGATCGCTAAAATTCGATCAAAGGCACATTTTTTAGAATCTTCATTGAGGCTGTAATGTCCTGTGATATAACCAAATGTCGCTTTCTTCCAAGTTAATTTCTCCATGTCACAACGGCGATATTCAGGCAAAATCGTAAAGAAGTCCTCATACATTTCTAAAAGAGAACCTGGATTGTCTGGATGAACTTGGTGATAGTGAAATAGATAAATTGTAAGTTCATCTTTTTCGGCAGGAAAGAGTTCCCAAATTAATTGTCGTCCCCGTGAGATATCGCCATGACTAAAGAGAACATCTCCATATTGGGAATCCCATACATGCTTATCAATACCTTCGAGAACTGCACCCACAGTGGGACAGACGCTATCAAAGGCTTGACCTGCATTTAGTTGTTGCGCGATCGCTGAAGCCGATCCCATAGCATCAATTACTAATCTGGACGTGATCGTTACAGGTGCACCAGTTTCTAAATTCTTAGCAAATATTTTCGCGCCATAATCGCTAATAGTTACTTTCTCAAACTCGGTGCGATCGCAAATCACTGCTCCATACTGATGTAATTTCTCGCTACAAATCTCTAATAAGCGATGGGTGTCGATCGCAATGTTTAGAACTGTGGGTGTATGTAGGACTTTGGCTTTGAGATGCGGTGGATTGTTACTATCAAAGAATTTGTTAAATCCATCCACATACTCCGCCGTAATCATGCTTTCAAATTCTTCTTTGGTGAATAGACCAAAGTCAATCAGATTTTGAAATTCGGCGCGGGAAATATTCCATTCACGATTCATCCTTCCAAAAGGAATCCTTTCCACTAAACAAACGCGATAGCCCAATTTCGCCATCATCGCTGCATGGATTGCCCCCAATGCACCTCCCAAATAGACAATATCATATTGCAAATCTTGCTTTGAAGAACCTGCTTCTGTAAAGATCACATTTTTCGGAGTTTCAGGCGATTTCACACTTTCGCGCCAGCGCTTCTCCCACCAATAGACACGATTGAGGTCATATTCACCATTAGGAATGTGTTGAAAAAATTTGACTGTAAGCGGATACTCCTCTGCTAAGGCTTCAAAAATTGATTGATCAGGTGCGATCGCTGGAGGCTGTTTAAACTCATACGGAAAAGCTTGCCGCGCCGCCTTAGTCAAATGATCGAGAAAATCCTTTTCGCCATCCATCACCTCATCCGACCAGCGAAATACTTTCAGATAAGTAGTGCGTTGTAATGTCCAGATAAATACTGATAACTGTGCGATCGCACCTGAGCTATTTTGGCTATCGAGGATAAAGCCATGCTTTGCAACAGATTTTTTCCCAAAAGACGGCTGGTACTCAGACTGAAGCCATGTTTTCACGGCTGCAACTTGAGGCGTAGGAATCTCGATGTAAAGTAACTGCTGCATGGCTCGATCATTTATCTTCAGGTATTCTCATTTTCGCATATAGGTGATCGCAAGCGGATTGAATGGAGCAAATCCGCAATTTTTCAACTGTCTATCTAATTGCATAATCGCTGGGATTGATGCATGGTTATTTGGGAGAGCTACGGAATAATCCTAAAATTTCTAAAATTTAAGGTTAGGGGCGATCCTTTCTAGAGCCTCACTTGCGACATCGCGCACCAATTCATCAGAATCTTTGAATGCATTGATAAGAGCGGGTACTGCATTTTTCGCATCATTGCCGATATTGCCTAATGCTTCAGCAGCCGAATAACGAACCCATTGATCAGGATCATTGAGCGCAAAAATCAAAGCAGGGACTGCATCTTTACCAATAATCTCCAATGCTTTAGCAGCACTAGAACGGACATCAGCCTCAGGGTCTTTTTTTAGAGCATCAATAACTAGAGGTACGACTTCTTTAGTATCTTTTCCAATGATTGCCAGAGACCTTACAACTTGAGCGCGGACATATTTACTAGGATCTTTGAGAGCCGACACCAGCATTGGTAGGGTGTCTTTACCTATTACTCCCATAGCAATTACTGCGCCAGCACGTACTTTCTCATTAGGCTCTTTAAGAGTAGAAACTAATATAGGCAAAGTGTATTTCCCAATTTGTCCGAGCGCATTGGCTACCTCAAACCTTAATTGAGTATTGGGGTCTTTAAGAATGGCGATCAAGGCAGGCACAGCATCTTTTGCTTCCTCCCCTATCCCTCCAAGAGCATATATAGCCGCACTCCGCAAACCGTGGTTGGGATCTTTAAGAGTTGCAATTAACGCAGTTACCGAACCTTTTGCTTCTTTACCTATGGCTCTTAGCGCGTCTGCTGCCCTGATACTTCCATTTTCGTAAGGAAGCGAATTTTTGTCAGAATCTCTTAAGGCGTTAATAAGGGTAGGTAAAGCGTACTTTGTATATTTGTTTTTTCCTAATGACATGGCAGCACTAACACGCACATTTATATGAGAGTCTTTCAGAGCAGTAATCAACTCAGTCAAAGCATTTGGCGCATTGATGTCTATATTTCCTAAAGCGATCGCTGCACTAGAACGTACATTTGGATTGGGGTCTTTAAGAGCGGTAATTAAGGCAGGGACTGCGTCTCTGGCTTCCTTTCCTATACTTCCTAGGGCATTTGCTGTTTGAGAACGCATGAGCACATCTGCATCAAAGGATTGGAGAGCAGCAATAAGAGCAGGTACTGCATCCTTTGCATCTTTACCGATAAAACCTAACGCCATGGCAGCCCTAACACGTATAAGTTGCTCGGAGTCTTTAACGGCAACAATTAGGGCAGGCACCGCATCCCTAGCCTCTTTTACCCTTATTGATAATACATCGATTGCGAATACAGCACCGAAGCGCACATCTTTATCTTCATCTTTGAGGGCTATAATCAGGGCAGGCAAAGCATTTTTACTAATTCCACTTTTAAATGCTAGGGCAGTTGCAGCGCTACGTCGTACATCCCTATCCGAGTCTTTAAGTAGCATAATAAGTGCAGGTTCAGACTCATTTGCATCCTCACCTATTCCTATTAGTGCCATTGCCGCTTGAGACCGCATATCTTTATCAGGAGATTTGAGTGCAGAAATTAAGGCAGGTACTGCATCTTTACCCATGTATCCCAATGCAGATATAGCCTGATTACGGACATCTTTATCTGGATCTTTGAGAATACCAGTTAAGGCAGGTATTGCATCTTTTGCCTTCTCTCGCATTGCGCCTAACATATTGGCAGCCTGAATGCGAATATCTTTATCAGGAGATTTAAGAGCAGAAATTAAGGCGGGTACGGTTTTAAGTTTGCAACGGATTAAAGACTCTAGAAGTTTGCGATCGGATTTTGATATTTGTCCGATGTAATTGGCAGTTTCAGCGTCAGTACATTTGTCAACAGTTTTTTGAGCAAATACAGGCAGTAAATTTGCGGTACTTCCAAAAAGTTGACTTAATGCCATGCTTAGCAAAATTTTTTTTATTTGCTTTAGATGCTTCATATGCTGCCTGAAAGACCTTTAAGTTAGCCTATGGACAAAATCGTCTCATTTTATGGTTTTACAATTAAAATTCCATAAGCATCAGGATTGAGATATTTGCGAACGGCGGCTTGGATGTCCTCTTTGGTAATTGCTTTAATCAAATCGGGATAATTTAAAGCTGGCTCTAGCGACCCGATAATGCGATCGTAATAGCCATAAATACCAGCACGTTCCTTCGGTGATTCATTACCAAAGATAAAGCGATTGCTAACTTGAGTGCGAATTTTCGCCAACTCCTCATCGGTGACAGGCGTTTCATGCAATTTGAGAATATGTTCACGAATTGCTTGCTCGACGATCGCAACATCTTCTACGTTCAACTTGGCAAATACTTGGAATGTGCCTTGCCAACGCATCGCCGAATTGTTCACTGAAATGCGATCGACAATGCGCCGATTTTCTCTCAGGTCTTGCACTAGGCGCGAAGTACGCCCACTGCCAAGAATATTTGCCAAAATACTCAGGGGATAAGTTTCCGATAAGTCTCGCAAACTGGAGACGCGCCAACTCATACTCAGCCGCGCTTGCTTGAGACTTGGATCGGTCACTTCTCGCCGCACAATAGACTCAAAAGGCTTTTCTGGGGTAAAGGATTGTGGTGTAGGCTTATCGCCGATCATCTTCTCATCATTTTGCTGCTCAAAATAATCTGCAATCACACCGATCATCTCGCTGACAGGTAAATTTCCAACAACGGCGATCGTCATATTTTGCGGCGCATACCATTGACGATGAAACGATCGCATTTGCTCAGAAGTGACATTTTCAATCACATCTACGGGGCCAAGTACAGCACGACGATAGGGTAGCTGCTCATATACCAACTCGGAAATATGCCGATAAATACGGCGATCAGGATTGTCTTCACTGCGACGAATTTCTTCTAACACCACATGACGTTCGCGCTGGAACTCTTCATCAGGAATGCTTGCCTTCAGCACGATATCTAATTGCAATGGCGCAAGCTTGGCAAAGTCCTTGGGCGCAACATTGATATAAAAATGTGTATAGTCCTGACTAGTTGCCGCATTTGTGTTACCACCATGAGACTCGATCGCCTGTTCAAATTCTCCTAGACCAAGGCGCTCGCTACCTTTAAACACCATATGTTCTAGGAAATGCGCCATACCGTTGATGTCATCGCTCTCAACAGCAGAGCCAACATCAACCCAAATGCTAAGGTTGACCGCATCAACAGGAACCTGTTCGGCAATAATCTTGATCCCGTTGGGAAGAATATGTTGAGTAGGCGCAGTGGATACTGGCACTTTTGTAGCTAGATCATTGAGAGAATGATCAGGAGCAGCTACATCTAACCGACGCGGAATGACGATCGCTGGCATGGCAAGTTTAAGGTTTTTACTAAATTTTTAAATAAAAAGCGCTTTTATATTCAATCCGAGGTAGTGCGTTGCACTACCTCGCAAAACTTACAATCTTTCTAGTGTCTGCAATTTGTAATATGCTTCTCGCAGTTGCAAGCTAGAGGTATCTTCTAGCATAGCAGCAAAATCATAGGACTCTTGGTAAGCAGCGCGTGATTTTGGCAGATTTCCAAAAGATAAGTACAAATCACCCAAATATCGCTGCACGATCGCTGCTGTTTCGCGATCGCCCATGACCAAAGCCAAGCTAGAACGATTTTGCAACAATTCCTCAATGCGATAAAAGTTAGGGACTTCGAGATAAGCAGCAATCAAGCGATCGCTAGCTACTGCCATCAGTGGATAATTGCGATATTGCCTTGCGATCGTCAGAGCCATGCCATAGTCTTTGATCGCGGCTTTGTAGTCATCCAACGCCATCAAACTGTCACCGCTATTAACATGGACATAGCCTTCACCGATCGCCTCACGGAGTGGATATTTTTTGATCGATGCGTAATAAAGCTTGATCGCCGCCATATGATCGCCATAGCGGCCTGCAATTAAGCCTTTGTTATTCAAGGCGATCGCCGTATTCAGTCCTTGATCATTTTGAATAGCCAGATCAAGGGTTTCTTTGTTTAGTTTCGCGGCTGATTCCAGTTTGTTTTGAGCAATCTCAAAGCTGACCAAGTTATTTGAGCTTTCTAACTTCGCGCCATTATCCTTCAGGGTATTGGCGTAACGGATTCTTTGACGAGTCATGTCTTGAGCTGCATTAGCTGCCCCCATCATTTCATAGGCATCGCTCACCCGCGCCAAAGTGTAGGAAATCGCAGATTGATCATTGACTCGGCGGTAATAACCGATCGCATAGAGCCAAGTCTTGATTGCTTCGCGATGTTTGCCATCTTTGAGTTGACCATAGCCAAGATCGAGCAAGCGATCGGCTTCATCTCGAACAGAGCGATTTGCGGGGTTGACGGTTGCTTGTTGTGCCTGTGTCGGCATCGGCACGACGATCGCCCCCACAAAAGCAGCTAAGATTGTTGCTCCTAGACTTACAACGGACATTTTCTGACGCTTTCTATACATATCCCTACATCCTCACCAAAAAGGTGCACACATTGTAGCGACATAAAAGCAATTTTCTCTAGAAGTTTTCTGACATTTTCTGACATTTTTACAATTAAAGCCGCAAAGTGCGGTGCGAAACACTACTGCACTTTGCGGCTTTTTTGAACTAGAGAGGCTTTGATAGGGGTTTGATATAATTTAGACTACGCATTTTGAGGAAATCTATGATTACACTCACTCAACCAAAATCTGGCTCAGAACTAGAACAAAAGCTAGATCTAAGTTTTGATAAATTTTTGGAGCAATGTCCTGAAGATGGTCGCTATGAACTTGTGGATGGCAAAATGGTAAAAATTTTAGCAACCAGACTTCACTACGATGTTGCGGGATTAATCATGGATGCAATTAAGGATGAGGTCAAGCGACTTCAGTTAAACTATGTAGTCAATGATGTTGCTGCGGTTTTAACCACAAATAAAAACGGTAAAGAACAGGGCAGACATCCAGATGTAAGTGTAATTAATCGGGATGTTTGGCGGAGCGATCGCCAAAATCATCGAGGTATTCGCGAACCAATTCAGATTGCTGTTGAGGTGGTGTCCACTAATTGGGAAGATGATTACATTGATAAACTCGCAGAATACGAACGTTTAGGGATTCCTGAGTATTGGATTGTTGATTATTTAGCGATTGGTTCTCGCGACTATCTAGGCGAGCCTAAGCTCCCATCTGTTTTCATATTTACCTTAGATACAGAAGGTAAGTACCAACTAACAAGGTTTCAAAATAGCGATCGCCTAGTTTCGCCAACCTTTCCAGAATTAAATCTCACTGTTGCGCAAATTATGGCTGCTTAGATAACGCTCAAAACTAAGCCTTTAAGATACGCGCCTTCTGGATGAAAAATACTCGTAGGATGATCCGCAGGATGCGTTAGATGATGTAAAACTTGAATCGTCCGCCCTGACTCGATTGCTGCTGCTGTCACTGCTCCTGTAAAATTCTCCACATTCACTACCTGAGAACAGGAGAAAGTGAACAACAAACCGCCACTTTTTAATTTAGACATAGCCTGCAAATTCAAACGCCGATAAGCTTGCATTGCTGAATGTCGCGCCGATAAGCTTTTGGCAAAAGCAGGTGGATCAAGCACGATCGCATCGTAATCGCGATCGCATTGCTTCAGAAAATCAAATACATCGCCTGCGAAAGACGTATGAGCCGCCTGACGATCAGCATCAAAATTCGCAGCAATATTGCGATCTGTCCATTCCATCGCCTTCACAGAGCTATCGATCGAATGCACTTCTCGCGCACCCGCCGCCATTGCGTACACCGAAAATCCGCCCGAATAGCAGAAAGTATTTAAAACTTTTTTACCAATGGCATACTTGCCAAACAAACGCCGATTTTCACGTTGATCTAAGAAAAAACCTGTTTTCTGCCCTCTTTCCCAGTCAACAATAAAGCGATGTCCATATTCCAGAACCTCGGCACTATCAGCAGATTTCTCTCCGATCAATAAACCATCTTGAGACTGAGTTTGTGATTTGCGTGAAAGCGTCGCTGAGCTTTTGTCGTAAACGGCAAGTAAGCGATCGCCATAAATTTCTTTCAATATCTCCGCAATATCCTGACGATAGCGATAGGTTCCCAATGAATGACATTGCAAAACCGCCGTGCCACCATAAACATCAATAATTAACCCTGCTAAACCATCCCCTTCAGAATTAATCAACCGATAGCAATTTGTCTCTGGATTATCGACTAAGCCCAGTTGCTTTCTTAAAGTAAACGCTTGCTGTAGGCGATCGCGCAATAAACTCTGCATCGACTCCACAGGCTGAAACGAAAGCACCTTGATCGCAATGCTACCCATTCCCCACAAGCCGATCGCTAAAAACTTGCCATCTTCGCTATAGGCTTCTACCAAGTCACCATCACTGACTTCGCCTTGCATTTTAGCGATCGCGCCCGAAAAAATCCAAGGGTGAAAACGCTGAACCGCATCGACTTTTTTACGATGAATAATCGCACGGGGCAACGATGACATGGCTAATAACTTCTAAGTAGGATAGGGTGCTAAACATAACATAGAAAGGAGTAGGGCGGGCAATGCCCACTCTACTTTCATCAAACCCAATATTGTTGTCAGCGCCGTAGGCGCTGACAACAATATTGGGTTTGATGCGAATTGATGCTCTGCTAATGACATTTATGTTATTCTCAAGAAGCTATCGTTATTGATAATGCTATGACTTCTGCGGAGCCTACCTATTCACCTGAGGCCCTCAAGGCTGAACTAAACTCAAAGGGTTGTCGCATGACACCGCAGCGCGAGGTGATCTTAAGTACATTTCAAACCCTGCCTGAAGGTGAACATCTCAGTGCAGAAGATCTTTATGAACGGTTAAAAGCACAAGGTGAAAATATTAGTCTTTCGACAATTTATCGCACTGTGAAAATGATGGCACGAATGGGGATTTTGCGTGAGTTAGAACTCACAGAAGATCACAAGCATTATGAAATTAATCAACCCAAACCTCACCATCATCACCATTTAGTTTGCGTCAAAACTAACCGTGTTATTGAGTTTAAAAACGATCAGATTCTCACAATTAGTAAAAAAGTTGCTGATAAGTATGGATTCTCAGTCCTAGATTGCCAACTCACCATCATTGGAGTCAGTCCTGAAGGACAGCGATCAATCTTTTAAAATCAAAGAAATGCCAACCACTTCTTAAAAAACAGTTAAAGAAAAAAGAGCGCATTGCGCTCTTTTTTCTTTAACTGTTTTTTAAGAAATCTTCTTGGGCATAAATTCTGAACCTGTCTAAATCAGCCTGCAAAGTTGACTCAACAACTTGCCCCAAAAATAAATTATCCATAATTTGCCCGATCGCAGGAATTGCATAGGCAATGCTTAACTTCACAATCGTCATATTATTAGGGCGACCATAAAACCTTACAGCCCCACGATTTGACAGACCACCAATCGATTCCCACTGAATAATTTGATTGGGAATTTGTTTGAGAATTCGTGACTTCCAAGTAAAAGTTAAACCGTTTGTGCCGAGTTTCCATGCTGATATTTCAGGATCGGCAGTGACTACCACAGAGTCAATCCACTTCATCCAACGTGGCATAGCCTGCAAATCCGACCATAACGACCATGCATATTCTACGGGAATAGCTACTTCAGTTTGGACAGTATGTTCGAGCCAATCACTCATCGGATAATCGTTAATTGTTACAAATATTTTGCCTGACTTAACTATCATAACAAAATGCTCCCTCCAAACCAAAGTCAAAAGCAATGCAAAGCAATGCTTTTGACTTTGGTTTGGAAATACAAGACTTTCGGAGTAGGCAAAAAGACTAGACTAAGTGACAACAATCGTAATAAAATGTTAAGAATGTATAGCTAGTTTGACCACTGGAAGAGTTTTACTGTGGGTTTATTACGCCATTTTACGAAAGACATCGGCATTGACCTCGGTACTGCCAACACACTTATTTATGTGTCTGGTGAAGGTATTGTTCTGCAAGAGCCATCAGTTGTCGCAATCGATCAACGAGACAAGACTGCCTATGCAGTCGGAAATGAAGCTAATAAAATGATCGGTCGCACCCCTGGTGACATCATTGCAGTGCGTCCCCTTAAAGATGGAGTGATTGCTGACTTTGACTCGGCTGAGTTAATGTTGCGTTCATTCATTCAGAAAGTTAAAAAAGGCGTTTTTAATCCTCGCATCGCGATCGGTATTCCAAGTGGGGTAACAGGCGTTGAATGGCGTGCCGTTATGGATGCAGCTCGTCGCGCTGGGGCAAGTGAAGTGTACCCAATTGATGAGCCGATCGCTGCGGCGATCGGGGCTGGACTGCCTGTAACTGAAGCCACTGGCAACATGATCATTGATATTGGTGGTGGTACTACCGAAGTTGCGGTGATGAGTTTACAAGGGATTGTTTTGAGTGAGTCGGTACGTGTTGCTGGAGACGAGCTCAGTGAAGCAATCATGAAATACATGAAGACTGTACATAACCTCGTTGTTGGGGAACGGACTTCAGAAGAGATCAAAATCAAAATTGGTTCAGCTTATCCGATCAAAGAAGAGACTTCGATGGAGGTCAGAGGATTGCACCTGTTATCGGGTTTGCCTCGTACCGTTACTGTTAAATCTTCGGAAATCCGTGAAAGCATGAGTGAACCTCTCTCAGTGATCATTGAAGCTGTAAAGCGCACCCTAGAGAGAACACCTCCCGAACTAGCTGCTGATATTATTGATCGCGGTATTATGCTGGCCGGCGGTGGTGCAATGCTGAATGGCATTGACACCTTGATTAGCCACGAAACAGGAATTATTACTCATATCGCCCCAGCCCCCTTGGACTGTGTGGTGATTGGTGCTGGTCGCGTCTTAGAAGATTATAAGAATCTTGGTCGAGTCCTCACCAGCCGCTTGAAAAGTTTATAGGTAAATTTTTCATGGATTCAATCCGTAGTTGGTGGGAGCGCTATCGCTTTCAGACTGTTGTTGTTACGGCTGGAATTGGTTTGGCTTGGTTAATCCGTCAAACTCAGGGGGTAGCAATTATGGAGGCTTATCAGTTTCTTAGCCGCCCTTTCCAATCAAGCGTATCTAAGCAAGAAATATTGCAAGACGCTCAAGTACGTGAACTCCGCTATCGCCTAACCGAGCTAGAGTCACAAAACCAGCGCCTGAAAGAGCTTTTGAAAGTAAAAGTATCTTTTAATGGTTCTGGCATTTGGGCGGCTGTAATTGGTCGTGGTGCTGACTCTTGGTGGAATCAAATTTTAATAGGAAAGGGGAGTAATGATGGCATTAAGTCTGGGGCATATGTAATTGCACCAGGTGGCTTAGTTGGACGGGTGACCCATGTATCCCCCAATAGCAGTCAAGTTTTGCTAATTAGTGATCCTAACAGTCAAGTTGGCGTTGTGATTAGTCGCAGCCGTATTAGTGGAATGCTCAAAGGGCAAAGCCAAAATATAGCTACCATAGAATTTTTTGAGCGCGATCCAGATGTAAAAGTGGGAGATATTGTTAGTACTTCGCAATTTAGCACCCTATTTCCTGAAAATCTTCCAGTTGGTAGAATTAAATCTATAAATCTAGATAAGCAACCTGCACCTGAGGCAATTGTTGAGTTTTCAACCCCTCTAGGCTTACTCGATTATGTTGAGGTATATCCTTTTTAAGAGTGGCAATAGCCCAGTCAAAAAATAATGCTTGAGCGAAAGGTTCCTTTATCAAAAAAATTTTTAAACTGGGCGGTAACTATTGGTTCACTGCTAATTTGCATTTTATCGATGTATACCAGATTCTCAGGAATGACCTTGATGGGAATTGCTCCTAACTGGTTGCTAATTTGGCTAGTTGCTTGGAGTGTCAATCGTCCTGTAGTTTTATCGGTGATGGTGGGTATCGCGCTGGGATTTATACAGGATGGCATGACTTTTGCAGGCACGAGTATTGCTCCAACTCATGCTTTGGGGCTAGCGATCGCAGGTGGACTTACCTCACTTTTGCAAAAGCAGAGATATGTGCAAGAGGACTTTATTTCGATCGCTTTAATTGTGTTTGGAATGGCAGTAATTGTCGAGACTATGCATGCGGTACAACTGACTGTCATGGGTGCAGGTATGGATAATGTTTGGACATTACAACAACGGATTGCGCTTAGTTCCGCAATTTTGAGTAGTTTGTGGTCGCCTGTAATTTACTTTCCTCTCAGCCGTTGGTGGCGATCGCTAGAAAAACAAGAAGATTGATTTAATTCCTGTGCAAAGCACAAGAATTAAAAAATAGAAACAAATGGAATATCTATTTTTAGGCTTAGCGATCGCCTTAGTCATCGGCTTTGAGTTTGTGAATGGATTTCACGATACGGCTAATGCTGTAGCGACAGTTATTTATACAAATTCTTTAAAACCTACTTATGCAGTCGTCTGGTCAGGAATTTGCAATTTATTGGGCGTGATCACTTCAAGTGGGGTAGTTGCTTTCTCGATCGTGGCTTTATTACCCGTAGAGTTACTTGTTAGCAAAGATTCAAGCCAAAGTTTGATTATGGTTTTGTCTCTACTAACTTCGGCAATCATTTGGAATGTAGGAACTTGGTATTTGGGATTACCTATATCAAGTACACACAGCTTAATTGGCTCAATTTTGGGAATAGGTTTAGCTAATTCTGTCTTGTCCACAGAAAATAATTGGTGGGATGGCATAAATTGGATAAAAATGCAGGAAGTGCTAATTTCTCTATTGATTTCACCATTGATCGGATTTTGTGGAGCTGCATTATTATTTGTAATCGCCAAATCTCTGATTAAGCAAGAAAATCTCTATACTGCGCCAACAGAAGAAGCTCCATCTTTGGGGATTAGGGCAATGTTAATTTTGACCTGTACAGGTGTCAGTTTTGCCCATGGCTCTAATGATGGACAGAAAGGAATGGGCTTAATGATGCTGGTGCTAGTGATTTTATTGCCAAGTATTTTTTCTTTAAATATGCATACTAGTCCTCAAGCGATCGTACAATTAGTTGCGACATCACAAGCGGCTATTCCAGTTTTAGAATCACAGATCCGTGGAAATTCGATTCATCATCAATTTTTTGCTAATAGTCAAAGTGAGCTTACTAATTTCTTGAAACCACAAGGGCAATTAAATGAAAATATTTGGCGATCACTCGCTTTTGAAAGTCATTTAATAGGCAAGAGTTTATCAATAAGTAGTGATTTTGTGGATATGACCGAGAGCGATCGCGCTCAAATTAGAACTGATATTTACCTTGTGGCTAATACTATTACTAAATTAGAAAATCAACAAAAATTAGCTAATCTTGATCAGCAATCTTTACTAATTGACTATCGAAATCAATTAGATAAAACTATCAAATTTATTCCCTATTGGGTGAAAATCACAATTGCTCTCGCTCTTGGCTCGGGCACAATGATTGGATGGAAGCGAGTAGTTGTAACTGTTGGCGAAAAAATTGGTCAAGAGCCTCTTAACTATGCTCAAGGTGCGATCGCGGAGCTAGTCACCATGACCACAATCGTTACAGCCGATTATTTCGGGTTGCCAGTTAGCACCACCCATATACTTTCATCAGGTATTGCTGGATCGATGGTAGCCAATCGGTCTGGGGTACAGAGTGATACTTTACAAAACTTGCTACTAGCTTGGTTGTTAACATTACCAGTTTGTATTCTGCTTGGATTTGGGACATATACTATTAGTCTATTTGCAGTTCAGCAGCAGTTTCTAGGCTTGAGTTAGAGATATCCAAGCATTAGATGATCCAAATAAAAACCAAACTTATTGCGACGGGCTTTGCCCGTCGCAATAAGTTTGGTTTTTATTATTCTATTTATGTCTCTTAAAAGCCAAAAAAAGAAATGACACTAAGTGCCATTTCTTTTTTTGAATTTAATTATGACTCTTTCGATCAAAACTGCTAAATTTAATTAATAATTAAGGTAAGACTGTAGTTAAAACTACCTTTATCTGCCATTTTTTAGATCTTTGTAAAGCTGAGCCCCCCGTAAATCATATGCCTAAAAAGTCCACAGTTATTTCGCCTTCAATCTTGTCTGCTGACTTTAGCCGTTTGGGTGACGACATTCGTGCAGTTGATGCGGCGGGTGCAGATTGGATTCACGTTGATGTTATGGATGGTCACTTTGTTCCAAACATCACTATTGGGCCATTGATCGTTTCCGCGATTCGTCCTGTGACGACCAAAATTTTAGATGTGCATTTGATGATTACTGAGCCAGAAAGATATGTTCCTGACTTTGCAAAAGCTGGTGCAGATATCATCACTGTTCATGCAGAGCATACTGCTTGCCCTCACTTACATCGCAATCTTTGCCAAATCAAGGAACTCGGCAAACTTGCTGGTGTTTCCCTCAATCCTTCGACTCCTTTGAGCTTTATTGAGTATGTTCTCGATCTTTGCGATTTGGTTTTGATCATGAGTGTGAACCCTGGCTTCGGTGGTCAAAGCTTTATTCCTAACGTAATTCCTAAAATTGCCAAGCTGCGTCAAATGTGTGACGATCGCGGACTTGATCCTTGGATCGAGGTTGATGGTGGTCTGAAAGCTAATAACACTTGGCAAGTTTTAGAAGCTGGTGCTAATGCGATCGTTGCTGGTTCAGCTGTATTTAATGCGCCCGACTATGCTGAAGCAATCAAAGGTATTCGCAACAGCAAGCGTCCTGAGCTAGTCACTGCTTAATTAATCAAAAAGAGAGGCGGCGCTAAGCGCCGCCTCTCTTTTTTGGTGGTAATTTAGATGCTCAAGGGAAAGATTTGCGATAAGAGAAATGACAGAAACTAAAGCATTGAAATACGCTTATTACTCAGGATGTGTTGCTAAGGGTGCTTGTAAAGAGCTACATGCATCGACAACAGCGATCGCACAAGCATTAGGAATTGAACTCGTGGAATTGCATAAGGCAACCTGCTGCGGTTCTGGCACGTTCAAGGAAACTGACGAACTAATGGAGGATGTCATCAATGCTCGCAACATTTCTCTTGCCGAAGAATTAAATCTTACTGTGATGACGCAATGCAGCACCTGTCAGGGTGTACTTGGTCGTGTCAACGATAAACTCAAAAGCTCGGATACTACTCGCAAAGACGAAGTAAATGCACTCCTGAATACACAAGGACATGATTTCCAAGGTTCTACCGAAGTTTTACACTTACTCTGGGTTCTAATCCGCGACTATGGTTTAGAAAATATCGCAGCCAAAGTAACTCGCTCTCTAGCTAATCTTAAATGTGCTGCATTCTATGGCTGCTACCTGTTGCGATCGCAAACAGTCACTCGCTTTGACGATCCATTTCGACCAGAATCTCTAGAAAATGTATTTCGCACCGTTGGCGCAACTCCTGTCTATTACGAAGGTCGCGTGCAATGCTGCGGCTGGCCAATTTCCAGCTATGCGCCCAAAGAATCTTTCTCGATGGCGGGACGACACCTCACCGCTGCGATCGCCGCAGGAGCAGATTGTATTGTCACGCCATGTCCTCTTTGTCATCTCAATCTCGATTCGCGCCAACCTGAAGTTGAAAGCGTAATTGGGCAAAAACTTGGCATCCCGATTTTGCACTTACCACAATTGATAGGATTGGCGATCGGCATCGAACCCAAAGTGCTTGGCTTAGATCACCACATTGTTTCCACGAGTTCGGTTTTACAAAAAATTTCCATATAAAAAAGAGTTCTCACAAAATGAGAACTCTTTTTTATTTTATGGGCAAAGAGAGAATCGAACTCTCATGACCGAAGTCGTCAGATTTTGAGTCTGATGCGTCTACCAATTCCGCCACTCGCCCTTTTTTCAAGACTTATATTCTACAACAAGAATGGTGCATCTTGTCAAATATTTTTTTGATGTTTTTGTGGCGATCGCCCGACCTCTATCCTTTTGGTAATTGCGATCGCGATCGCTATGATGCTTAGATTGAGACACTCTGTGAAGTACATCTCATTTAATTATCTCGATATATTTACCAATGGCAAAGTTAGAGCGTTTAATCATGTTGGCGGAAGATGAGTTAGTGCAGTACAGCACCAATGCTCGCAAAATCGAAAAACTTCGCCAAAAAATCGGTCTATCTCTCAACAAAGCCGAACAAAAACAAGCAAAATCTGAGTTAGTCGCAGCAATGCCAACCGACGACATTAGCAAAATAGTAGAAAAGAATCGTCAGACTGTCTCTTTACCTTTTTGGGGTATCGCTGGACTGGGGCTACTTTTAGGGATATCGATGGAGCAACCCTTAGATTTTATTGCCACAATTGTTGGTACAGGGGCTGCGATCGCCTTGCAAAAATGGGGCTGGAAACTCCAAGCCAAGCGTCTAGTTCTACAAACCCTAGAAGACATTGAAGAGCGAGCTAAAGTGTAATAAAAAGAATTACGGCATGAAGTGCCGCAATTCTTTTATATTTAAAGACTGTGTTAACAACGCAGTCTTTAAATATATTCATAGTCAATGCTACAAGTCGCTCTCATCTATCCTGAAATCCCACCTAATACTGGCAACATCGCTCGTACCTGTGCGGCAACGAACACACATTTGCATCTGGTAGAGCCTTTAGGCTTTGAAATTAGCGATCGCCAACTTAAACGCGCAGGTATAGACTATTGGGAATATGTGAACGTAACTGTACATCCCAATATTGAATCTTTGCGCGAAGCCTCAAAAGGAGGACGATGGATTTGCTTTAGTGCGCGAGGTTCACAAAGCTTCCGAGAATTTCAATACCAAGATGGTGACTGGCTCCTATTTGGCAGTGAATCAAGCGGATTACCCGAAGAGATCATTGCCAACAATCCATCTGTCCAGATTCCTATGGAACACCCTAAGGTTCGTAGTCTAAATCTATCGGTGAGTGCGGCTCTTGGTCTATTTGAAGCCAGAAGACAATTAGGAATATAAAAGAAGAGAGGTGCTTTGCACCTCTCTTCTTTTAAGTAACTAGTGCGTCGTAAGTTGCTTTGAATCCTGCTTGCAGTAAAGCTTTAACGGCAGTTTCTTCATCTTGCACCCAGAACTGATTGCCTAAGCGAACTAACTTCGGCATATACTCAATCGATGCAATTACGGGGATTTTGTTAGAAATATCAGGCTCATTTCTACCATAATTGGATTTGCCATAACTGGAATTGCCATTACTGGTATGGCTGCTATAACTGGGGTTAGGATTTAATGCTTTTTTGAGTTGCTCCAAAACCTGCCGATCTCTTGCTTGCTCGCGAGTGAGTTCGACCCGTACCATACGCACTGACTCAATCGGCTGCATATCATCAATAATTAATTGCGTTTGCTCATCGCGGCGATCAATTTTCCCCCAGACCATTAGGCGTTTGTCCTTTTCCATTAGATGCTTGACCTTATCAAAGGTTTTTGGGAAAACAACGGCTTCAGTACTGCCTGTTAAATCTTCAAGCTGTAAAATTGCCATGCGATCGCCTTTTTTTGTGACGACCTCTTTAATTTCCAGAATTAAAGCGATCGCGGTTACTACCTTAGTCTCTAAAGAGTCGGGTATATCACAGAGATTGATCGGAGCCATTAATTTTGCTGAACGACTGACCACACTAAGCGGATGATCGGAAATATAAAAACCTAACAGTTCTTTTTCAAGTCGAAGTTTGTCTTGAGAAGAGTAGTCTTGAACGCGGGATGTAGTTGGGGCAGTATCAAAAGTTTTCGTATTACTACTTTCACCAAAGAAATCGAAAATATTACCTTGTCCAGATGCCTGCTCCTTAGCTCGTCGAGAAGCCCATTCCATCGTGATTTCAAGATCGTTCATCAATTGGTGGCGATTTGGCTCTAGTAAATCTAATGCTCCAGTTTGAATTAATGCTTCTAATGCTTTTTTGTTTAGCGATCGCGAATCGAGACGGCTACATAAATCCGCCAATGATGTAAAAGCCCCTTCTTGACGCGCCTGTAAAATTGAAGCTATAGGTCCTGCACCTAAATTTTTAATTGCAGCTAAGCCAAACAAAACCTGATGTCCACGAGGGGTAAAGTCTTCACCTGAGCTATTTACATCTGGCGGAACAACAGGGATCCCCATACTGCGGCAATTAGCAATATATCGCTGTACCTTTTCTTGGTCACCACTGACCGAAGACAGTAGCGCCGCCATATATTCCACAGGGTAATTTGCTTTAAGATATGCGGTTTGATAAGTCACATACCCATAGGCGACGCTATGAGATTTATTAAAGCAATTTGAAGCTATACAGCCATTATCTAGTAAAAAATTATGATCGCGCTCTAAGCCGATATCGAAAACGCATTGAATGCCCAATGATTTACGACTGATGATTTTCATTTTTATTGCCTATTAAAAATCAATTTAAAAAGCAAATAAAATAGAGGCAGTGCAAAGCACTACCTCTATTTTATTTGCTTTTTATAAAACTTATGGCTCAAATCCTTCGAGCTCAGGCACTTCAGCTACTAAATGTACGCCTTGGATATATAAAGATCGACCATATTTGCCCACATTCTCTAGACGCAACTTTCCACCTTGTTTCTTGGCTTGCACTGCCATATCAATTGCTGCACCTACGCCTCTACTAACGATTTTAGTCACTCCTTCAAAATCCAAAACGATCGCTGATAGTTTGCGATCAATAAATGGTTGTACGGCTTGTCTAAAATATGGAACCGTCGTTACACTCAAAGCACCATTTAGTTTGAGAATAACTTGATCGCCATCAATCTGTTCGACGATCTTGAGTTCATCTTGTAAAAATGAGGAATGAGTCATGATTGGAGAATAGGTTTGGGGATAGACAGGAACTTACTCATACGGACTGTTGTACCTTGATTGGTAGATTCGATCTCGACCTTATCAACCAGTGCTTTGATCATATGTATACCAAATCCACCGTTTTTGACACCAATCTCGGATATCAAATCAAAATCAGGTGGAGGTACACTATCTATATCAAAACCCGATCCACGATCATGGACTTCTACAATTAGGCTGGTATTTGCCGCGAAAACTACAACTTCTACGTCAAGATCAGATGTACTGTAAAGAACCGCATTAACTAATGCTTCCGTAAGAGCTTGTACGATATCTTGCACAGCATCAGGATCAAACCCCATTTTTGTAGCGAGTACTTCGACTGCTGCGATGGGAATGTCCTCGATTCCCTCAACGGGTGGAATTGAGATTCGCAGCTTTAAAGGCTTCTCACTCATGGGGAGTCATTCTGTAGCTTTGATTAGCTTTGCCAAATGTAATATACCACACGTTTTTAACCTATGTTTGTAAAACCAATTAATTTTTGATAAAGCTCTTTAAAAAATGTCGCATTTTACGATTTTCTCATGTCAATTTAAACGGATAAATCTAAATGCTATATATACAATCTGATTGAGATTAATTATTTATCACCGCTATCCAGACCTAATCAAATTTGCCCCAACTTCTGATCGCTTCCGCAATCGCCGCTATTGAAGCTGAAGCAATAATCAATAACACGCTAAGGGCATTCAATTCGGGGGTTACGCCACCACTTCGCAGTGTGGAGAAAATGTACATTGGTAATGTTGTCGAGCCAGCGCCTGCTGAGAAATATGCAATTACAAAGTCATCCATGCTCAAAATAAATGCCAAGAGACATCCAGACAAAATTCCTGGTAAAAGCTGCGGCAATAGCACCCTTAAAAAGGCTTGTACGGGTGTAGCTCCAAGATCAAGGGCGGCTTCTTCGAGTTGGGGATCGATGGTGGCAAGGCGACTGGAAACTACTATAGCAACGTAAGCAAGACAAAAAACAATGTGCGCAATTACAATCGTGACAAGGCTTAGAGGTAGCTGAATAGCGGCAAAAAACACTAGGGTCGCTACAGCGATCGCAATATCAGGAATGATTAAGGGTAAATAGGTAACTCCTCGATATAGACTTTTGCCTGGAAAATAATATCGAGCTAATCCGACGGCGGTAAGAGTCCCGAGAATAGCGGAGACTGAAACAGCTGTGAGTGCGACACCGAGGCTGTTTTGTAGAGCAGCCAGTAATTTCGGATTTTGAAGAAACTTTTCATACCACTTCCAAGTAAATCCTGCCCATTGTGAAGGCAATGGTGAATCATTAAAGCTAAAAAGTGTTAGAACGGCGATCGGCAAGTACATGTAAAAGAATGCAATTACCGTATACCAAGTTTGCCAGCGCTTAACGGTTGGCACATTGATTTGATTAGCCATCACTTACCACCCTGCGATCGCCATATTTAATTAGCAAGGCAATTACAATTGTTACTAACAAAATGAGCACCATACTGAGCGCCGAGCCAAAACCTCGATTGCTACTTGCCCCCAAAAATTGCAACTCAATAACTGAGGCGATCGTGCGACTAGCAGGACCACCTAATAGTTGCGGGTTGATGTAATCACTAAAACTAGTGATCGATACTAGGGCGGCTCCCGCGATAATTCCTGAGGAAACCTGTGGAACTGTAATCTGCCAAAAAGTTTGTTTAGCATTAGCGCCGAGATCAGCTGCTGCCTCAAGTAGACGGAGATCGAGACGTTCGAGCGAAGTATATAAAACTAAAACCATATAGGGCAGATAAGTATAAATCATGCCAATGATCACGCCCTCAGCTTTATTCAATACATTGATCCCTGATAGTCCAATGAAGTTCAGAAAAGTGTTTAGAACTCCAGTCGGTCGCAAAATTGTAATCCATGCATAGGATCTTAATAATGATGAAGTCCATAAAGGCAATACAAATAGAAGTAGCAAAATATTGCGCCAACGCTTGGGAGCAATCACAGCTAGCCAGTAAGCTACAGGAAATCCTAAGATTAAACAAAATCCTGTAGTGATAGCTGCATAAAGCAGCGATCTCCATACGACGACTAGATAGATAAAGTTGCCACCAACGTACTCAAATACTCTCTGGTAGTTGTCTAGTCCAAACTCAGTTTTACCCAGAGGGGCAAGGCTCTGAATTAAAATAAAAACTGTTGGAATAATCAAAAATGAGATCAGCCAAAAGCCACTTGGGAACAATAAAGCTAAAGGCTCTAGCCACTTGAGCCGCCGAACTGTTTTGGGGTTTTGGGTAGGAGGAATATCTGAAGAGCTATTCACAGGCATATTTAGAAGTAAAGAACTCGTGAGTCAACACCTTGCGATCGCAAATAGCGAGATACAGCTTCGGCTGAATCGCGACTTTGATAAGCACCTGAATGAATATAAGTACCACGTCCAGAATTTGCCAAAAAGGCGTTAGGAACATATTGACGCACTCGTGATAGCAAAAACTGATTGCTTGCAGATGCTGGGACGGCTACAACATAACGAAAATTAGAATTCTGGGTGGCTTGCAATAACTGTGGCTCGGTTGCAGTAGTAGTATAACTGCTAGAGCTATAAGCTGTATTAGTTGACTGAGGCTGCAAGGCGAAACTAGTAGCTGTCGAGTTGTCGTAGGTTGTTGGGACTATTGTTGTTGATGTCGTAGGAATAAAACCTGTCTGTGGTTGCACATAACCTGTTGTTTGTGTATAGCCTGTCGCTTGTACAGTTGGCTGTACATAAGTAGTTGGTTGCACTGTCTGTTGTGTATAGCCAGTTTGAACAATTTGAGTTTGAGGAACAACTGTCTGGGTGACAATTTGTCTTGTTTCTGGAACTAGTACTTGTTGCCAACGTGGTACTAGCACCTGCTGAGTTTGTACCTGTGGAACGACAGTATTTGTTGTGATCTGCTGATATTGGTTCTGGTTATAGGCGATCGCTTGTTGAGGCGCAGAGTTAAAAACCTGAGGCTGAGAATCTACCTGAAAGCTTACTGGTTGAGGATTTGAGCTTGATTGAATTATAACTTGTTGCGGGTTAGGTAAAGTAGCAACTGAAGAATTTACTGAAGATGTGGTGGCTTCTGAAAAAGGAACTTGGACATTAGTTTCCTTTCCACCTGAAGCTCGAAAATATTTTTGGGCTGACAGTCCAGACTGTTGCAGTGCGATCGCTAGACTATCAGCGCTAGTTTCAGAGTTAAATGTACCTGCTTGAATTGCAGGCTGATCGTTGATCTTTGTTGCAAAAGCAGTTGGAGAAACAGTGCGAACCCTCTGTAAAGTCGCGGGATCATTGCCAGAAACAAAAATCACAAAACGTGCCGATGCAGATTGAGCAATTGCTAAAGATGCGATCGCTACAGACCCGAGAATACTAAACCTTTTGACCCAATTCACAGCAGTACATCCTCACACTTGAATGTAATAACGGTTAAGTTTAACCCAACTAGATAAAGTCATGATTTTTCTAGTCAAAATTATTGGTTTATTTAAGCACCTAATTCGTCAAATATATGACACTCTTAAATAGATTAGGCTGGGCAGCAATAATCGCCACCCAGCCTAATCTATTTAAGAGTCTAATACCCAATATAAAAATATGGAAAAAATTAAAACTGGTTTAAATATTGCGATTTTTATCTTTTTAGCGGGTTTTATCGGCTTAGAAGTTTGGACTTTAATATCTCATTTAATAAAAACATAAAGTGAATAGTTTTCTAAGTGCCGCATTCACTTTATGTTTTTGGTTCAGCGCTGCGAATTTCCGAATAAAACTTGGAGGATTGGACATGGCGATCGCTAACAGTATCTCTTTGCAACAAAGTTGCTACACGAAATCTTAAGTTAGGATTCCCAAACCAAATCCGCTCCTCAATCACATTTTGTTCAGTAATCGTCTGAATTGTCAGAGCTTCATCTACACCAAGTTCATAAAAACCTTTACCATTGTTGGTCAAAATCAAACCATTCTGGGGTGAATTCAGATCATTAGGCACAGGTATGACTAGAGCATTGCCCTTAGGTTTATTACTGCTTAAAGATTCTTCCTCCCACGACATTTTCATCGGATGGATCGCTGTATTAGGATGAATGTCATACTTTTGGCAAATTGTAAGCAAATCTGGATCATCTAGACTTAGAGGGATAATCTCAATCACAGCGCGAGTATCACCACCATTTCCCTTGCTAAATTGGTGATCGCTGCGTTGCGATCGCCAGCGACCGACAAAGAGTTTGAGAAATTGATGAATATCCATTAGTGAAAAATAAACAACCTAAAAGAGGGCAAGACTTAAGAGAAACAAACGTTAGCTATGACACAAATTTTATAGTAATTTGTAGTCAAAGCAAAGGGGGCGCTATGCGCCCCCTTTGCTTTTTGAGTTTTAAAGAGCAACGTGTTTTGAAACTTACTCTTTAAGTTGAGGTTTAGCGGCGAGGAACTAGACGTTCGTAATCGAGGTTTTGAGCAGACACAGGGGTTGAGTTGGCTGGAGCAGTATTAATGCTGCGAGCCATATTCAAGAACAAAGCTGGATCGCCTGTTTTTGGTGCTCTGTCGGTAACCACATAGCTGCGGACAGTATTCTGCCAGATAAGTTGAGGGAAGCCCAACTTTGCGCGATGGTAAGCATCGTAGCGAGGAGACTTGAGGTTGAAAGGTACTTCGCCAATTCTTTGGCTAGGTAGGACACGACGACGTTGATAAGGAAGGATGTCATCGCCGAATGCTTCAAGATATTCATCGCTGTTGAGCAGCGCATCAATGAAACCTTCAATACCTTTAGTCGCAACTACGATCGACCAAGCAATTTTTTCTCTTTCGCTGTAAACATCACGACCAAGGACGCGCTGTACAGTTTGTTCTACGAAGCGATAGTTGCTGTTTTTGTCATAAAAACTGCTTCTATAGGTGTTAGAGAGAACTAGTCCACGCACAAATTGTCTGACTGATATATTGCCAGAACGTAATTGCGATTCTAGAGTAACTTCGCGATCAGAGGTAAAAGCATGGAAGAAAATTTGACGATAGGCAGCTTCAATCAGTTCGCCTAGATCACCACTAGAGAGTAAGTTTGCAGTGTTATAAATGCGAGGTGTGTTGTCACTACCGACTGTAAAGCCATCAACGCGAGAATTCTGCGATGATGGAGCGTAATTTAATAAAGGAAGAGCCACGTTTAAATCTCCAAAATATTATCGAAAAGTTATAAAAATACCTATTTCCAAACATACAATGAGTTTGGGGCTAAATAAGCTAAATATAATTATGAGAGGCTAACCTCTTGTCAATGATAGGATAGGCGAAATTAGCTAGTTCTACTTACTTAATATAAGTTTACCTTTGCCAGAGATATTTGGCTCTTCGTACGATCTATCTCTAAGTCCTAAAATTAAGTTGTCTCAATGTTTTTTGAATATCGTAGGTTTGCCGATCGCTTCTGGACATGGCGCGATTATGAGATTGGTTATTGTGTTGAAGGATTAGATAAAAATCTAGATAAGCCTGCAATTGTTCTGATCCATGGCTTTGGGGCTTCGGTGGGGCATTGGCGCAAAAACATCCCTGTTCTTGCTCAGAAGTTTAGAGTTTATGCGATCGATTTAATTGGTTTCGGTTCTTCGGCACAGCCTAAACCGAGTGAGCTTGCTTATACGTTTGAGACTTGGGGGCAACAGGTTGCTGATTTTGTGCGCGAGGTGGTGGGTGATCGCAGCATCTTAGTCGGCAATTCGATCGGCGCAGTGGTATCAATGCAAGCAGCGATTTATGCACCTGATCTAGTTGCTAAGACTGTATTGATTAATTGTTCATTACGATTATTACAAGAACAGAATCAATTAGATATGCCTTGGTTTAAGCGTGTTGGCGTAAAGGCTGTCCAAAATATTTTGGGTAATCGGGCGATCGCCAAATTATTTTTTGATCAAGTTCGTAATCGGCGATCAGTCAAGCAGATACTTTCGCAAGCTTATTTTCATAAAGAAGCTGTGACCGATGAATTAGTTGACATATTAATTAAGCCTGCACAAAATCCGAATGCGGTGGATGTATTTATGGCTTTTGTGCGTTACTCTCAGGGGCCAAGACCTGAAGATCTCTTAGCGATTTTGCCCTGTGATGCGATCGTGCTATGGGGCGATCGCGATCCTTGGGAGCCGATAGAATTGGGGCGTAAGTCTTTTACAAAATTTGCCTGTGTCAAGAAATTTATTGACATTCCGAACGCGGGGCATTGCCCTCAGGATGAAGTGCCAGAAGTGGTTAATGATATTTTACTAAAATATCTATAAATTCGAGTTAAAACTTAAAACCCAGTTTTTTGTAGCGCGGCTTCGCCGCGCTACAAAAAACTGGGTTTTTATAAAAGCAGAGTTTACGAACTTCGTTCGGAAACTCTGCTTTTAATTCGCTTGTTGACGATACCAAGCGATCGTCTTATTTAAACCTTCGCGAAAATCTACCTGTGCTGTGAAACCAAAGGCTTGCTTAGCCCTTTCTACATCAAGGCAACGGCGCGGCTGCCCATTCGGCTTGTCAGTTTCCCAGACAATTTCGCCATCGAATCCCATTAATTCACAAATTAAATAGATCAGATCTTTGATGGAAATTTCTAAGCCAGTACCAATATTGACTGGCTCATGCTCATTATAAGTCTCTGCTGCCATGACAATCGCCATAGCAGCATCTTCGGAATAGACGAACTCTCTGGTTGGGGTTCCATCTCCCCATACTGAAATAGAGCGATCGCCTCTTTGCTGAGCTTCATAAACTTTACGGATTAGAGCAGGAATAACGTGAGAGCTACGCGGATCAAAGTTGTCTTCTGGCCCATAGAGATTAACTGGCAGTAGGTAAATGCCATTAAAACCATATTGCTGACGATAAGACTGTAGCTGCACTAGTAAAGCTTTTTTAGCAACACCATAGGGAGCATTAGTAACCTCAGGATAACCATTCCAGAGATCGGTTTCTTTAAAAGGAACAGGGGTAAAGTTGGGATATGCGCAAATTGTGCCAACACATACAAATTTTTGCACATTTGCTTGATAGGCGGCATGAATTAATTGCACACCCATCATTAGGTTGTCATAAAAAAGTTCGGCTGGTTTTTCGCGGTTGAGTCCAATCCCGCCGACATGGGCGGCAAGATGGATAATTAAATCTTGTCCTTGCACAACTCTTTCGCATGTAGCAAGCGATCGCAAATCAAACTCTTTTGATCTAGGGGCTGTGATTAAATCTGGACTAGCTCCAGCTTTGACTAGTTGCGCAATTACTTGCTTACCTAAAAAGCCTGCCCCCCCAGTCACAAGAATCTTTTGATCTTTGAATTGTAATTTTGAGCGATTTTCCAACATAAAAACTTCTCTATTAAAGTCCAATTAATTTAAAATCCAAATTGAACTTAAGAGCCATGTTTTGCATGGCTCTTAAGTTACCAAGTCGAAGCCTGACCAGTATTTCGCAATGTGGCAATATCCTGAGAATGTGTGCCCTTAGGATTAGGTAAACCCAATGCCTCTAGATCAGCATCCACCATTAGCTCAACCAAAGCCTTGAAAGTAACCTTAGGCTCCCAACCCAACTTTTGTTTCGCCTTAGTACAGTCGCCCAATAACAAATCAACTTCAGCGGGACGGAAATAGCGCGGATCGATCTCTACATAATCCTCCCATTTGAGATTGACGTAAGCAAAAGCTTCTTCCAAAAATTCTCTGACTGAATGGGTTTCACCTGTGGAAATCACATAGTCATCAGGTTTTTCCTGTTGCAGCATTAACCACATTGCCTCAACATAGTCTTTGGCATAGCCCCAATCGCGTTTGGAATCGAGATTTCCTAAGTACAGTTTTTTCTGCTGATTAGCGACAATGCGTGCGATCGCTCTGGTGATCTTCCTTGTGACAAATGTCTCACCACGTCGCGGTGACTCATGGTTAAACAAAATGCCATTGCAAGCAAATAGTCCATAGGACTCACGGTAATTAATCGTTTGCCAATGGGCATAGACTTTGGCGCAAGCGTAGGGACTACGAGGATAAAAGGGAGTATCTTCATTTTGTGGTACAGCTTGCACCAATCCATACATCTCCGAAGAGCCAGCCTGATAAAAACGAATTTCGCGATCATTGCGCTGTTGGTAATCGCGTAAAGCTTCTAACAGTCGCAAAGTTCCCATGCCCACAGCATCAACTGTATATTCAGGCGAGTCAAAGCTAACACGCACATGGGACTGAGCACCGAGGTTAAATACTTCATGAGGTCGAACAGCTTCTAAAATTCGCCCCAAAGTAGTGCCGTCGGTGAGATCACCATAATGCAGAAACAATTTAGTTTCTGGTAAGTGAGGATCTTGATACATATGATCAAGGCGATCAGTATTGATTGTCGAAGCGCGCCGAATGATTCCATGCACTTCATACCCTTTTGCTAGCAATAGTTCTGATAGATAAGAACCATCTTGACCTGTGATACCTGTAATTAAGGCGCGTTTAGATTTACTCATGAAGTATGGCTTGGAAGGACTTGATAAGATTTTATAGCAATGACTAGCGCAACCTAGAAAAGAGAAGACGAAGAGCAGAGCTATTTTCTCTCTTATAAGCATTTACTATCTATTAGCATTTGTTCAAACTCAGGAGCAGGTAATGGTGGACTAAAGAAATAGCCTTGAAACTGATCGCAGTCATGCTCCTTTAAAAATTGCATCTGCTCGGCTGTCTCAACACCTTCAGCAATGACTTTCAATGACAAACTATGGGCAAGATCGATGATGGCTAGAGAGATCGTCGCATCATGGCGATCGGTCGTGATGTCTTGGACAAAGCAGCGATCTATTTTAAGTATATTGACTGGAAAATGCTTAAGGTAGCTCAAAGACGAATAGCCTGTACCAAAATCATCGATCGCTACTTTTACTCCTATTTCCTGCAACTGCGATAGTACTTGAATTGTAAACTCTGCATTTTGCATAATGATGCTTTCAGTAAGCTCGATTTCCAGATTGTCTGGTTCAGTGCCAGTTTCTTGTAAAACCTTACTAATTAATTCAATTAGATTGTTGTCTGGACGAAAATGCTGACCAGATAGATTGACGGCAATAAATCCGTAATTTATGCCAGATTCCCGCCACGAGCGCATTTGTTCACAGACCGAATATAGAATTACCTCACTCAAACGCAGGATTAGCCCTGTTTGTTCAGCAACAGGGATAAACTTGGTTGGCATAATCAGCCCTAAGTCGGGATGTTGCCATCTGGCTAGCGCTTCCGCCCCCACGATTTTACCTGACTTGAGACAGACTAAAGGCTGATAAAAAACCCGAATCTCATTGCGATCGATGGCGCGGTGGAGGCTGTTTGCTAACGCCATATATTCTGAAGATTGGACATTCAGATCTGGGCTATAGAGCTTATAGCTATTCCTGTTATGGGTTTTGGCATAGTACATCGCTAATTCAGCATTTTTGATTAATCCTTCCACATCTTGATGATCTTCAGGAAAAATGGTGATGCCAATACTACTAGTAATGAAAACCTCATGCCCATAGAGATGATAAGGACGGCTTAATAGATCGAGAATTTTCTGGGTTTCAAGTTTGATGCTGAGCGTGTCTGTGACACCAGAAATTATCAGCGCGAATTCATCACCTTGGATACGAGCCACCATATCGCATGGAGCCGTGTAGCGCTTTAGTCGCTCGGCGATCGCGATAAACAATTGATCACCAATATCATTACCAAGAGTGTTGTTAATGATATTGAAATTGTCCATATCTAGAAATAACAAGGCGAGAGATTTGTTGTTAATCTTGGCGTGCAATACAGCTTGGGTTAATGATTCGTGAAACAGGATTCGATTTGGTAATTGCGTCAATTCATCATGATGAGATAAGTATTCAAATCTTTCACCTACAGCTTTAATCTCATCATAGTAATGATCTTTAACCGAGTTGTACTTTTGTAGTCTTGAAGCGATCGCCCCCAATAATTCCGCAGAGGTAAATGGCTTGGTCAGGTAGTCATCTGCACCTAGTTGCATAGCTTGACGCATATCTGCTTTTTCCGTCATTGCTGTCAAGAATATAAACGGAATCATTGACGTTTTTGGTTCTTGTCGCAGCGCAACCAAGGTTCCGAAGCCATCCAGTTCTGGCATGGCTATATCGCAGATAATCAAATTCGGCAAATAGGTTTTTGCTATTTGAACGCCAACGACTCCATCCTTTGCGCCCAGCACATCAAAACCCTCATAGGAGAGCGTCTCCATGATCTCTTCGCGTAAAGCTTCTACATCTTCGATGACTAGAATCGTTGTCATAATTTATTTTATTCCTTTATACCTTTAGATACTCCCTTCACATCCAAAGAATGGATGTTATAAGATTAATAATTTAGTGGTGCGGCACACCACTAAATTATTAACTGGGAAGAGTATAAGGAAGTTTTACCTTTATAGTTGTACCTTTATTTTCAACACTAGTAAGTTGAATTGTGCCACCAAGGATGTCAACTGAATTCTTGATAATTGCCATCCCTAACCCAGTCCCTACGATCATACCAACATTGTGGGCGCGATAAAAATGGTCAAAAATCTTTTCTTGATCAATTACAGGAATACCAATCCCCTGATCTTTAACCTCTAATAAAAGTTGCGGGATGCGATCGCAAGTTAGCGAAATCATAAAATTAACTTCACTATTATTTGGAGAATATTTAATAGCATTTGATAATAAGTTAGAAATAATTTGCCTAAAGAATTTAATGTCTATTGATATCTTTACAGGAGCATTGATGTTTTTGAATATAACTTGATGCTTGCCGTCGCCTATTAATTTAGCTTGCTCGATAATTTCCAAACAGAAATTTTCAAGATTAATTTCTTCTGACTGCAAATCAAATTTACCAGATTCAGTTTTGCCAATGATTAATACTTCCTCCAATAGGTTAGTCATTCCTTTAACTTCGCGTTGGATTTTATCAATTCTTTCCAGCTTTTTCTCGTCTGACATTTTATATCCATAGTTTCGTAGCAAATCACTTGCTGTCTGGATTGTTGCTAGTGGCGTGCGAAATTCATGGGAAGCTCTAGAAATAAATTGTGATTTTAGCTCGTTAAGCTCTTTCTCTCTAAGCAAAGCCCTTTCTAGTTGGCTGAGGCTCTGCTCTAGTTGCTGAGTGCGATCTCTAACTTGACGTTCTAAATTTTTGTTAAGATCTTGCACTCGTTCAAATAATTTCACTTGTTGAATTGCGATCGCTACATGATTAGCTAACTGTTTGAGCAAATCAATTTCAAATTCTTCCCACTGACGAGGTGCAAGACATTGATGAGCTATTAACAATCCCCATAATGTATCTCCAAAAGAAATAGCGACTACGATATTAGCCTTCACTTGAAAACATTGTAAAAGATCTTTATGGCAAGGGCTTAAATCTGCAAGTTCAACATCATTAATACTAGATATGGCTTTGTTTTGATATTTTTTTACATAATCCTGATTAAAACATGCATCATCAATTGTTTTTCCAAGAATGGATAACACAGGATTATTAACAGCTTCTACAACAAATGCACCACTCCAATCTTGCTGAAATTGATAAATAACTACTCGATCAATACGCAATAATTCTTGAGCCTCTTTAACAGTAATTGATAAAATTTGATCGAGGTTTAATTCACATTGAATTTTGAGTAAAATAGCATTTAATAAACGTTCTCTCTCACTTTGATAGCGCAATTGAGTTTCGACTTTTTTGCGCTCAGTAATATCGTAATAGCTGCTTAAATACATCCGCCGACCTTTGTAAGTCATTATTCTTGTAGAGACTAGAACATCTTTAAATGTG
The DNA here is from genome assembly GCF_002914585.1 of Pseudanabaena sp. BC1403. Classification (NCBI taxonomy): domain Bacteria; kingdom Bacillati; phylum Cyanobacteriota; class Cyanophyceae; order Pseudanabaenales; family Pseudanabaenaceae; genus Pseudanabaena; species Pseudanabaena sp. BC1403. The sequence goes on along the minus strand of NZ_PDDM01000017.1, from coordinate 46,358 downwards.
CCCTCACGATGACAAATGCGGGTCTCGACAGTCATCGCTTTGCCAGTTTCCTGAAGATGTTGCAATCTTTGCAAAGCCTTGTCATGTTCAGAACGATCAGGATATAGAAAGTTTGTAAAATCTTTGCTAGCATTAGCTTCTGATAACGTATATCCTGTAAGGCTTTCCATCCCAGCATTGAAAATAGCAAAATAGCCTTCATCATCACTAAAAGTAATGCCCTCTTTGATTGATGTTAGTACAGTTCGCAAACGTTCTTCACTTTCTAGCAATCTTTGGGTTGACTTTACTTGATCCGTAATGTCAGTTTGAATACCAATATAGTTAGCAAGTTCGCCATGATCATTAAAGACTGGTGCAATATACAAATCATTCCAAAATGGTGTTCCGTCTTTACGATAGTTGAGCAGGACAGAGTGACATTCTCGCCTTTCTGCAATCGCTTTGCGTAAATCTAAAAGCCCAATTTGATTGCGATCGCCGCCTTGCAAAAAGCGGCAATCACGTCCGATTACTTCTGCTGCGCTATAGCCTGTAATCCTCTCAAAGCTGGGATTAACATAAATCATAGGATTATTCGGCTGAGTAGCATCCGTAATCACAATCCCATTTGAGCTTGCTGCGATCGCCCTTTCACGCAATTTCAGAGACTCCTCTACCCGCTTCCGTTCTGAGACATCTCGCAATGAGGCGACCACGTAGACTCTACGATCTTCATCAATTGCTTCTGACACGCGCATTTCCGCCGAGGTTGTACTACCTCGGTTGAGAATATCGACATCAGTGCTTTCCCCCGCTACTACAGGAAGTCCAAAAGTTTCACCGATAATATCTTCAGATTTACACCCAAATAAGTTCTCGGCTGATTGATTAACATATCGCACTACGCCTTCATGATCAACTACCACAAAAGCGTCAGAAACTTCACTCACTAAATGGCTGAATTTATTTTGATTGAGAGCTTGAACTTGGGATTTTGATAGTGATTTGTCAGTAATATCTTGGCAAGTTCCAACGATCCGCGCTGAATTGTTGATACTATCAACCTCTAATGATAATGAAATCGATAGTATCCGATTTGTTACCAAATCAAGCTGTTCTTCAAACACAACAACTTGTCGTATTTGCAAACATTGACTAACATATTTGTTCAATAATTCAGCAAATTCTAAAGACAAACATTCCTTTGGCTGTAAGCCAACTAAATCTACAGTTTGATCGATACTACGTTCCCCAAAAACAAGATGGACAAATGCGGAATTAGCGAGAGAAAACCGCAGAACAAATCCCTGATCATTTAGATCAGATACTTGCGTATTTGCTTCAATCGACAAAACAAAGATTCCGCATTGAACATGATCTAGGATATTTTGCATAATCGCCAAATCCTCTACCAAATGTCGCAGCTATTAACTATAAGTTTTCTAAATTTTTGAGAAAGTGCACCCGAAAGGTGAGCTTTTCACAAAATTCAGGATTTTAATATCCCAATACATACAGATAAAAATAAGCCTCTACTCTGAGTCTTAGGTTTCATGGCTCAACTATAATTGTGATCTCTATGTATTCACATTAATTATTTATGAATTTAACGATCTCAGTTCCTTCCATCGGTTGTTCTAGTTGTATCGAAACTATTACAAAAGCGATCCAATCTGTTGATGCATCGGCAGCGGTTACTGGTGACGCTGCAACTAAGTCTTTAGATATCGAGAGCCAGTTGCCTGAAGTCAAGATCCGTGAACTAATTGCGATCGCAGGTCACAAAGCCGAGTAAGAATTAGATACGGGGAAAATCCGTGCATCTAATTCTTAAATATCGCAATAATCGCCTTTAGGCGCATTAAAATCTCCTGACTTGCCACCACTCTTGTGGATCAACCTTGTATTTGAGATGATCATTGTCTTTTCGAGGGACTTTGCCATATCGTAAAGGGTTAAAGCCGCGATCGTGGCAGCGGTCATAGCTTCCATTTCCACCCCAGTTTCAGATTTGGTTTTTACCTCCGCCTCAATTTGATAGCCTGGGATATTTTCATCTAGAAAAATCTTGACATCGACACTAGTGAGATTAAGCGGATGACACATGGGGATCAAGTTAGCTGTTTGTTTCGCTGCCATAATCCCTGCTAGCCTTGCCGTCCCCAACACATCGCCCTTTGGCACATTTCCTGCTTGGATAGCATCTAGCGTTGTTGTTTTCATAGATATCTCGCAAACAGCGATCGCCCGTCTTATCGTTTGCGGTTTATGAGTCACATCCACCATCTGAGCATTACCACTTTGATCGAGATGAGCGAGTGACTGAAGAATATCCGTATCCATAAAAAACTTTGCCGAAATTAGCTCAATAATATAAAAACAAAACAAGGTTACGAAGTATTTAATCATGGTTAGTCGTTGCTAACCATTCAGCCATGACCAGACTCTTCACCTAGTACAAAAGTTTACCCGAATTATGACTGAGACTGTAAAGATTGAGATTTATGCCGATAATCTTGGTGTGACGCAAGCGATCGCTACCCAACTTGCTCAGTTTGTGACTACAGGTACAATTATCCTGCTCGAAGGCAATCTCGGCAGTGGCAAAACCACTTTTATGCAAGCCTTTGGCAGCGCACTCGGCATTAGCACTACAATTACTAGCCCAACATTTACGCTAATCGATGAATATACCGAAGGTCGCTTGCCACTTTATCACATTGATCTTTACCGCCTAGAGCCGTCTCAAATTCCCAGCTTACATTTAGAAGAATATTGGCGTGGTGAAGATTTTCCTCTCGGTGTGGTGGCGATCGAGTGGGCAAGCAAACTGGTTAAAATTCCGCCCAACCATCTCAAGATTAATCTCTCAGTACCAATGAGCTCAAAAAATAAAGAAGAGACAAAAAATCTTGACTTAAATTTAGAAGATGATCTAGAAGTCTTGTCTGAAGCTCGCCTTATCCATCTAATCGCTCAAGGCGAAACCTATATTGATATTCTGACAGCACTTTGTGCTGAAGACGAAACCAAGACCCTTGTTAAAAGTAATGCCAAGCATTACTTTTAACAAGAAATTCATATTACAGATAAAGTTAGGTAAAGTTAGGACTTTGAACTGATACTTTTTTTAATTTAGCTATCTTTACGTAATTGAGCATGATTAAAAAAATAGACCCAAAATCTATACTGCCCGCTACACGGGCAGTATAGATTTTGGGTTCTTAGCTACTTAGAATCTAATTCATCAGGTTCGCCATTACCCTTTACTTCATCTTGGAAGCCCCGTAGTGCTTGTCCCACACTGCGACCAATTTCAGGGATTCGCTTTGCCCCAAAAATTGCTACACCCACAAGCGAAATCACAATTACTTCTGGCCAGCCAATTCCAAACATTTAACTTCGATCTCCTAAAACGTATCTGAACATGCTTCTATTGTTTCAGCAAGTATAAGCTAACTGAACTTTCTGAGTGTATTCAAAAGCAGTAAGCTATAAAGAATTTACAAGTAAATCTAACAAGTACTAAAAAATAATGGACTCAACCATTACTTGGACACTTGGCAGCACCGAACCCGATGCTGAAGCCAATCTTGCCCGTATCGCCCAATGGTGGACATCTTTAGCGGGGCAAGAAATCATCTGGCAACAACGCCCCTTGACCGAGAATAGCGATCGCAATGCGATCGTCTGGAATAAACAGGCACTCGATGAAACTTTTGCGATTCAAACACCAAGCTTACGCGGCATCACTCTCTATTGGTATAAGCCCAATAGCCCAGACGAACGCAATATCTCCGTCGGATATCTCCAACTCAATCTATTTAATCAACAGCTAGACATTCTGCCATCGTCAGGTCGAAGCTATCAAATCCGCATTACCCTACCCAAGATCGTCTACCAAAAAACTCAAGTCAGCGATCCTCAGTTTGGCTGCATTATTCAGCCAAATGGTGATGCAGTATTACTATTTCGTGACGAAACCCAACGCTTAGAAATTCAAATTGATTTAAGCTCTGTAAATGTTGATTTACTTAAACAAAAGCTAGTCAAGCCATAGAAGCGATGAGGCGGAGCAAAGCTTCGCCTCATCGCTATACAAGCACGTTAAGAAAGCTTAGCTATAAACATTAATAAAGTAAGACATATTTTCATAAAAACTAGCCTATGATTTGTTCATATTTGGCAAATAAACTTGGCTAAGGGTAAATCTATGACACCTCAAGAACTTCCCCCTCCGATTAGTCCTCGTCAGATGGATATGCTTCGTGCTGTAGCTGCAATGGCTTGGGCTGATGGAAAACTTGAGCCTGATGAAATTCGGCTGATGCTTGATGAATTTGCAATGTTATTTGCCAAAACTGAAAAAGAGCGTAGTGATCTAAAAACTAGGCTTAAGGATTACTTAGGGCAAAATATTCCTCTTGAAGAAGTTGTGCCAAACATCAAAAGTGTTGAAGATCGCAAAATGACTCTCAGACTTGGATATCAAGTAATCCAAGCTAGTCGGCGCAATCCTAATGAACCAATGATCAATCTTGATGAAGCCGCAGCTTATCAAAGGTTAGTCAGAATACTAGATTTGCCTCCAGATGTTGTAGCTGATATCGAAGCCTCTATCGTTCCTCACGAAGACTCTTATCCAAACGGAATCATTAAATCTTTGGCATTAAGACTACATAAATTGCTTGGAAATTTAAATTAAGCTATCCGAATGTAGCTTTGTACTGAGATGAAAAACAAAATTTTTGTTAAGGTCTTGCTTCACTGGCTTTTGCAAAAAATTTAGTGGGCTTTTGTCTAAAACTTAGTTGTAAAAGCTTTTCTCCAAATCTTTCAACAAAAATTTTGTAGTTTTCTTAATTGCAAGTTGCTGTAAGCTCGGGCTTGATCAGAAATTGCTATAAGTCATTGTGCTTATGGCAGTACCTATCGCCACAAACTCGGATAGAGTGATTACTTACAACAAATCTTCAAGAAATACGAGCAGCCACTATGCGGGATGGAACTGATCTTCAGCAAAAAATTATGTCTGCCCCATTCTTTTTGGGGTTACCTGATGAAGCCGTAATTAGGGCAACAGCTCACATGGTCACGCGCAGCCATCCAGCCGATCAAGTAATTTTGTTGGAAAACGATTGGGGCAACTCAGTTTATTTCATATTAGAAGGTTGGGCAAAAATTCGCACCTATAACCTCGATGGCAAAGAAATCACTCTAAATATCCTAGGCTTTGGCGAGATGTTCGGCGAAATGGCTCCTCTTGATCAAGTGCCAAGATCCACTGATGTGATTACGCTTACGCCGACAACTATCGGTAGCCTCCCGGCTCCAGATTTTGTTCATCTGATTGAAACAGAGCCTACTGCGGGAATCCATTTAGCAAGGCTGATGGCAAAGCGCTTACGTCAAGTTAATCGGCGGTTACGATTACGAGAGGCTGATAGTACTTCTCGTGTTGCCGATGTCCTGCTGTTTCTAGCCGAGGGACAAGGTACAAAAGTCAGTGGTGGTCTAGAAATCCCTAATTTGCCCCATCGCGAGCTTAGTAGTCTAAGTGGGTTAGCAAGAGAGACTGTCACTCGTGTACTGGGAAAACTAGAGCGCAAAAATTTAATTCAGCGTATTCCCGATCGCGATGTGCTTTGCATACTCAACCCTGAAGGCTTAGAATCTTTGATGGTTTAGATCAAAAGGTGTTGCTTCGCGTCACCTTTTGATCTGTTATTATTAGGCTCGTTATTTGGTAGGTAAGAAGTATAAATGCTGAATCCAGTTGATTTCAGCGGTAGACCGTTTCATTTTGTGGGTATTGGCGGGATCGGGATGTCGGCGATCGCCTATATTTTAGCGAAGCAAGGATTTACGGTATCTGGCTCGGATCTTAGTAGCAATCGCATCACTCAAAAACTACAGGCTCTGGGTGTAAAAATTTTTCAAGGGCATCATGCGGACAACATCAATCTGACAAATGCACCTCAGGTTGTATGTTCCACAGCTATCAATCAACAAAACCCTGAGTTTCAGGTAGCTCAGGCAAACGGCTTACCAATTTTGCATCGTTCGGATTTATTAGCAGCATTGATCGAACAATTTCAGGCGATCTCGGTTGCTGGTACTCACGGCAAAACAACAACTAGTAGCTTAGTCGGCTTTTTATTGCTCAAAGCAGGACTTGACCCCAGTATTATCATTGGCGGGGAAGTAAGCGCTTGGCAGGGAAATGCGCGTTTGGGGCAAGGCAAATATCTAGTTGCTGAAGCCGATGAGTCCGATGGTACTTTAGTGAAATTCTTATCGCATATTGGCATTATTACCAATATTGAACTAGACCACCCTGATCACTATCACAACCTTGAACAGGTAGTTGAAATCTTCCAGACTTTTGCAAAACGTTGTGAAATTGTCGTTGGCTGCATTGATTGTCCAACAGTAAAGGAATTTATTCATTCAGATATTACCTATAGTTTGCATGACCCAACCGCAGACTATATGGTGTCGGAAGTGAATTACACGCCTTCAGACACACAAGCCTTAGTAATCGAACGTGGTAAAACTTTAGGCAGAATTTCAGTGGGTTTGCTTGGTAAGCATAATCTCAGCAATGTTCTCGCTGCGATCGCAGTAGCACGTTATGTTGGTGTTGAGTGGCAAGCGATCGCCGATGCTTTACCTGATTTTGTTGGGGCTAGTCGCCGCTTTGAGATTAAAGGCGTGCAGAACGGGATTACTTTTGTTGATGACTATGCCCATCACCCTAGCGAAATTATTGCGACCCTTGCTTCAGCAAGACAACAAAATACGACTAGTCGTGTAGTTGCGATTTTTCAGCCACACCGATACAGTCGCACCCAAAGATTCTTAGCAGAATTTAGTCATTCCTTCACCGATGCCGACATGGTGATTGTCACTGATATCTACGCTGCTAGTGAACTCAATGATGGCAAGATCACAGGTCTACAAGTTTCTGAAGCGATCGCCTCGGTACAAGATCAAGTGCATTATTTACCAACCCTCAAAGATGTCCAATCATTCTTAGTGAAAAATTTGCAGTCGGGCGATCTAGCTGTATTTCTTGGTGCGGGCAATCTTAATCAGGCGATCGCGCCAACCATCCAAGAATTAACCAATTAAATGCGGCATGGCGGAGCCATGCCACACATTTAATTGGTTAATTGTTAAATTAGAGAACCCACGAAAGAGAACGTGCAAAGCAGTTTTGTCACTTAATTAGCTTTGATTTAAGCCAATGTCACTCGATCTTCAAATCCAAAACTCAATTCGCTCAAATGTATCTCTTGCAGGACTAACTTCAATGCGAGTTGGAGGTGCGGCTGAGTACTTCATTTCGCCTCGCTCATCCGCTGAACTAGCTGAAAGTCTCTCATGGGCAAGTGATCTGCATTTACCAATCACAATTATTGGTGCTGGCAGCAATCTTTTAATCAGTGATCAAGGCTTAGCGGGTTTGGTCGTTTGCACTCGACACCTACGTGGCATTGAATTTGAAGATCTTTCTGGTCAAGTTACTGCTGCGGCAGGAGAACCTGTAGCTCGATTAGCAATGCAAATCGCTAGCCATGGTTGGTCAGGCTTTGAATGGGCAGTTGGTATTCCAGGGACTGTGGGAGGATTGGTTGTAATGAATGCAGGAGCACAGGGCGGCTGTGCGGCTGATTGTGTGGTTTCAGTGCAGACCGTAACCTTAACTGGTAAAACTCATCTAATTTATCCTCAAGATTTAGATTTCAGCTACCGAACCTCGTCTTTACAAAAATCATCAAGCATCGTCACAGGAGCAACCTTTAAATTTCAAGCTGGTGGTAATCCAGTAGCGATCGCAGAGGATACTGAGGCAAAACTTAAAGTAAGGCACCACACACAGCCCTATCATTTGCCAAACTGCGGTAGTGTTTTTCGTAATCCATTGCCTCAATTTGCCGCAAAACTCATTCAAGACGCAGGCTTGAAGGGCTATCAAATCGGCAATGCCCAAGTCTCAGAATTACATGCTAATTTCATAGTTAATCTGGGGAATGCAAAAGCTAGTGATATTTTCAGTCTCATTCAACACATTAAAACTGTAATCAGTGATCGCGATGGCGTGGTACTGGAAACCGAAGTCAAGATGATCGGTCATTTCTAAACAATTGGGACTTGTTAGCGATCGCATTTATCTATAGATAGATTTAAGATTTAAGTATTTACATTACTCAATACTTCAACTAATCTATTGATATAAGCGAAAGCTTACATATAACTTTTTTCATCTTATTCATTCCCAAAAGGATTATTTGCAATTATGACAACAGCAGTACAAAGACGCGAAAGCGCTTCACTGTGGGATCAGTTTTGCAACTGGATCACCAGCACCGACAACCGCCTCTATGTAGGTTGGTTCGGCGTAATCATGATCCCTTGCTTACTATCAGCCACAATTTGTTTCATCATCGCCTTCATTGGTGCTCCTCCAGTAGACATTGACGGAATCCGCGAGCCAGTAGCTGGCAGCTTGTTTTTCGGCAACAACATGATTTCTGGCGCAGTCGTACCATCTTCAAATGCGATTGGCTTGCACTTTTACCCCATTTGGGAAGCAGATAGCCTTGACGAATGGCTATATAACGGTGGTCCTTACCAATTGGTAGTATTCCACTTCCTCATTGGCATTTTCTGCTACATGGGACGTGAATGGGAACTTTCCTATCGCCTCGGTATGCGTCCTTGGATCGCCGTAGCATATTCTGCGCCAGTAGCAGCAGCAACCGCAGTATTCTTGATCTACCCAATCGGACAAGGATCATTCTCTGACGGTATGCCTTTGGGAATCTCTGGTACTTTCAACTTCATGATCGTATTCCAAGCAGAACACAACATCTTGATGCATCCTTTCCACATGTTGGGAGTAGCAGGCGTGTTCGGTGGTTCATTGTTCAGTGCAATGCACGGTTCACTCGTAACCTCCAGCTTGATCCGTGAAACCACCGAAAACGAAAGCCAAAACTCAGGCTACAAATTCGGACAAGAAGAAGAAACCTACAACATCGTTGCAGCTCACGGCTACTTCGGACGTTTGATCTTCCAATATGCATCTTTCAATAACAGCCGTCAATTGCACTTCTTCCTAGCCCTATGGCCAGTAGTTGGCATTTGGTTCACCGCATTGGGCGTAAGCACCATGGCGTTTAACTTGAACGGTTTCAACTTCAACCAATCGATTTCTGATAGCCAAGGTCGTGTAGTACCATCTTGGGCAGACGTAATCAACCGCGCAAACTTGGGTATGGAAGTAATGCACGAGCGTAATGCTCACAACTTCCCTCTCGATTTGGCTGCTGTTGATGTTGCTCCTGTAGCTATGGCTGCTCCTGCTATCAACGGTTAATTCCTATCGATGGTCTAAACCAATAAAAAAGCTCCCCTTTAGGGGAGCTTTTTTATTGCAAGAATGTGATCAGGCGATCGGCATCTGTAGCTTTAGGCACTCTAGTTATACCAAAACACAAAGTGGTGCAGCCATTTTGTGTTTTTAAAACCCTTACAGGGTTTGGTTTTTAATTCACAGAAGTGTTGTCACACTTTTGTGAATTGGTATACAGAGATAGCTAAGACAAATCAAAACCCAAATTAATAAAGGCGGAGCTTCTCTCCGCCTTTATTAATTTGGGTTTATGTCCTAAGCAAAGCTTACATAGCTATAAGAGCTATAAAACCAGTGAAAAGCTTTGAATTTGTTCATTCATCGTTAAATGACTTTAGCTTTTAGCCAATAATACCAAAACACAAAGTGGCTACGCCACTTTGTGTTTTTAAAACCCTTACAGGGTTTGGTTTTTAATTCACAGAAGTGTTGTCACACTTTTGTGAATTGGTATAACTTGAGATCTTGGTGATTGGTAGGCACGCGGTAGTCTTGCAATGGTGATGATCAAGATTTCGAGTTCTCAATTTTTTTTAAGATTCCAGTGCCAAAAAAGCAAAAGCCTCGCTGTGCGAGGCTTTTGCTTTTTGGCTTTTTAATTTTTAGCGCTTAACCCGAACTCACATTAAATAGCAATGGCATTGCTTTAACACTTTAAGCTTCGCTACAAATTTTTAGAATCTATAGCAAAAGATCGGAATTTAAAGTTACGGCTAGGTCAGTATTAGGATTGACAGAAGCAAGAGTGACACTATTACGTCCTAAAAATAGACCGATTAATGCGGCAACACCTGCACCACCGAGTACTTCCTCAGTTGCGATCGCGCGATCACCTGTTACAGCTGAGATCGCAGCAGCGGCAGCAGCACCAAGAGCAGCATTTTGTAGAAGTCCACCAACGTTTACACCCTTGTCAACTTTCTCGGTTGTAGTAACAACTTTAGAAGTTCCATTAATCGACTTTCTTTGACCATTGGCAAAAACAAGTTCGCTGGCAAAAAACTGAGCGCCACCTGAAACAGTTCGCAATTCACCTACAACTTGAGTACCAGCAGGTATCAAAATGGTGCCTTGGGAATTAGCAATATTTTGTGACACATTGAGTACTAAAGGCACTTTTTCATCAGGCCCAAGCAAAATCTTGTCTTTGGAATACTGCACAGCGATTATATTGCCTGCGGGAATTCTGACTTGATTTTGTACAGGAGGAGTCGTAGTTGTCTGTCCCACGATATAAGGAGAAGCGATCGCATTGGCTTGTCCTGAGCGTACCAAAGATTGATAGATAAAGGCTGCAACTTCGGCTCTAGTTGCGGTTTGATTAGGGTTTAAGAACTGGACATTGGGATAATTAACCACCAATCGATTCTCAGTAGCCGCAGCTACACTATTTCTGGCATAGTTAGGGATGCCAGAAGCATCAGCATAGGTTTGTAGAATTGTCTCAGGTGCTTGACTAGCAGAATAATTTAAGCCATTAGCAAGGGAAACTAAAACCTGCACACGAGGAATATTTTGGGTCGGCTCAAAAACATTGCCTGGGTAGCCAGACATAAAACCAGTTGTGTATGAAGTTTGAATAGCTGAAGCTGCCCAATAACTTGAAGCAACATCAACAAAAGTTACACCACCTCGAATTGGTGATTTTGTCACAGCTTTGCTCAGCATCGCTGCAAATTGTGCTCTTGTTACTGGATCATTTGGACGAAATCCCCCATCAGGAAAGCCTTTAATAATGTCTCTTGATGCTAACTCTTGAATAAAAGTCTGCGCCCAATATCCTGTAGGCACATCATTAAACGTAGTCTGAGCAAATGCAGAGGTTGCGCTGAATAAAGGAATAGCAGAGCTACCAATAAAGCTAACCGCAACAAGTAATGCAGTGCTAGAACGTCTAGTTTGATTTGTCATTTTGAGTTTTTCTCCTATACATATTTATGTATATCCCTGAATGACTGTATATCTAAACTAAATGTTCCTAAAATTTTATGGGATGTAGCAATGTCATATTCAAAAATTTTGCACTACTTCTACTTGCAAAACCAATAATTCAAACAAATCAAACATTAGTGGTCGTTAAATTAAGGTTTGATTAATTAAGTTCAATAAATAAATCAAGCAAATCAAACATTTAATTGCTTTCGCAAATCCCTAAAAATATATTAATCTCTTCCCAGTTATACCAAAGCACAAAGTGGCGTAGCCACTTTGTGTTTTTAAAATCCTTGCAGGGTTTGCTTTTTAATTCACACAAGTGTTGTCACACTTTTGTGAATTGGTAAGAATCAATTTTGGTATCTCGATAGAGTCGATAGCTATGTCACCCAATATGCCAACAACATAGTTGGTGTTGCCTCCCTCTTTGTTTTCTGGGTTAAGCAATATAGAGATTGCTATATGATGGATATAAATAGCTTGAATGCCTGACAGTAAGCCTTGACTAAGTTTCAATTTGACTCTATTCCCGATGCTCTTAATGACCTCAAATCTGGTCGTCTCATTGTCGTTGTCGATGATGAAAACCGTGAAAATGAAGGCGATCTGATTGGGGCTGCCCAATTTGCCACACCTGAAATGGTAAATTTTATGGCGGTAAAAGCGCGAGGTCTGATTTGTCTGGCGATGACAGGCGAACGTCTTGACCGCTTAGATCTACCACTGATGGTCGATCGCAATACTGATAGCCAGCAAACAGCCTTCACCGTCAGTATTGATGCGGTAGAAGGTACATCAACAGGAATTTCGGCTGAGGATCGATCTCGCACAATTCAGGCGGCGATTAATCCAAATACGCGCCCGAATGATCTGCGTCGCCCAGGTCACATTTTTCCTCTCAGGGCTAAAGATGGCGGCGTACTTAAAAGAGCTGGGCATACTGAGGCGGCGGTAGATCTGGCTCAAATGTCAGGACTATATCCCGCAGGTGTGATTTGTGAGATCCAAAATGATGACGGCTCAATGGCTCGGCTACCTGAACTGATTGAATATGCAAAGTTGCATAACTTGAAATTAATCAGCATTGCCGATCTAATTAGTTATCGGCTAGCTCATGATCGTTTTGTGCAGAGAGAAGCGATCGCCAACTTGCCATCGCTATTTGGAAACTTTAAGGTTTATGCCTATCGCAATAAACTTGATAATACTGAGCATCTTGCGATCGTCAAAGGGGATCTACAGGAATTTCCTAACAATGAAGTGTTAGTGCGCGTACATTCTGAATGTCTTACAGGTGATGCGCTCGGATCGCTCCGTTGTGATTGTCGTGGACAGTTACAAAGTGCTTTGAAAATGATCGAGTTTGCCAACTGGGGCGTAGTCGTCTACTTACGCCAAGAAGGGCGTGGTATTGGTTTGATTAATAAAATCAAAGCCTATAACCTTCAAGATGGTGGATTAGATACGGTCGAAGCTAACGAAAAGTTAGGATTTGGGGCTGATCTGCGTACCTATGGCGTTGGGGCGCAAATTTTACATGATCTGGGGATTAAGAAAATGCGTTTAATTACCAATAACCCCAGAAAATTAGCTGGACTTAAAGGTTTTGATATTGAAGTTGTTGGGCGATTGCCTTTACTCATCGAAACCAATGAGCATAATTTGCGCTATCTCGAAACCAAAGCGGAAAAGCTAGGACATTTGCTCTTGCAGACTAAACTAATTACCCTTGGGATTCGTTGGACAGCGCATAAACCTGCTGAATGGTTTGATCAGTTACGAGAAGTTTCCTCGGCTAACGATCTATTGCTACAAGAGGAGACCTCTATAGCTTTTGCGAGTTTATTTGCCAATGCTGATACGCAAGCTCCAAACCTATTAGCAAAAGAGTTTTCCAGTAATCTCTCAATTGTCCATTTAGGATTTGATCGCTCCAATGAAATTTCTGATGATTGGTATGAACAGCCAAATCATCCCTATCGTCAGGCGATCGTGCGCATATTAAAACATCTAAAACAATGGGAACAGGTTGCGACCTTTAGATTTTGTGTGGCGATTAATGACGCTGATTTGCCTGAAAATTTTGTGGAAACAATCAACTTAGGTTTAGCGTGGCATACGCCTTGGCTAAAAGATCGGATGTATGAGTGGTTTAACTTTTTCCTCCGCGACGACGACGATCTTGCCATTCCAGATAAGTAAGATAGCCGACACCACTAGTTGCGATCGCCATTAGTACAATGGCAGACCAGAAAAAGGTATTGAGAAGAACGGTTTCCGACATAAAACTTGATTGATTTTTGGCTTTTACTAATTAATTGATCTTAATTTATTTTGTGGGCAAGAGAAAAAAGGAAAAAGCAGAGATTTAGATCTCCGACTTTTTCTACGCAAGCAAAGTCAATCTGTAAATGCACAAAAAAAGTCGGAGATCTAAATCTCTGCTTTTGATAAAAAATTTAGGAGTTCCCCCCTTTGCTCCTGAAGAATATCTTGGGAGAGTCGCTTATAATTACGATAGATTAATTCAAAGGTGCAGTCATGGTTGTTGCTCCCATTATCGATCGCTTTAAGCCGATATCTCCAGATATTGCTGATCAAGATTACCAAGTCTTTGCAACCTTAGACGAATATCGAGCGATATCTGAAACCTCCGAAGAGCGTCTCGAATACCGCAACGGAGAAATTTTTATTATGTCTGGTGGCTCACATCCCCATAGCCGTATTGCTGTAAATATCACAGTTTTTTTAGGTCTTACCCTTCGTGATACTAATTTTGAGATTTGTAACGGCGATATGCGAATCTGGATTCCAGAGTTTCAGTGTGGGACTTATGCAGATGTGCTGGTAATTAATGGTGAGCCAGAGTTTAATGGTACGCGCTCTGACGAAATTCTTAATCCTTTGCTGATTGTGGAAGTCTTATCCCCATCAACACAAAGCTACGATCGAGGCGAGAAATTTCGCAAATATCGCTCGATTCCAAGTCTCGCTGAATATATACTCATCAGTCAATCAGAGCCATATATCGAGCATTATTTTAGGTCTGAGAATAGTGATATCTGGCAATTTCAAATATGCGATCGCATAGAACAAACCATGAAATTACATAGCCTTAATGTCGAAATTCCCCTTTCAGAAATTTATCGACGTATCTCATTTAGCGAACCACAATAAAATTTTTAAAAGTGTTGCAAAGCAACACTTTTAAAAATTTTATTGGTTCGGGTTTGAGCAAATTATATCTATGGCAATTTGGGATACTGGCGAAAATTAGGTTTACGTTTTTCTAGAAATGCTTGCTTGCCCTCTTGCGCTTCCTGCGTCATATAGAACAATAGCGTTGCATTCCCCGCCAACTCTTGAATACCCGCTTGTCCATCACAATCCGCATTAAAAGCAGATTTGAGACAACGAATCGCTAAGGGACTTTTATCTAAAATTTCCTGCGCCCATTGGATACCTTCAGTTTCTAACTGCTCAACTGGTACAACCTTGTTAACTAAGCCCATATCAAGAGCTTCTTGAGCATCATATTGACGACATAGATACCAAATTTCCCTTGCCTTTTTCTGACCAACTAATCGCGCCAAATAGGAAGCCCCAAAACCACCATCAAAACTACCCACCATTGGTCCAGTCTGCCCAAAGATTGCATTATCAGCAGCAATAGTTAGGTCGCAAACAACATGCAGCACATGACCACCGCCGATCGCATATCCAGCAACTAATGCAATTACAGGCTGAGGCATAGTACGAATTAAACGTTGCAAATCAAGGACATTTAAACGCGGTACACCAGACTCGGAGATGTAACCACCATCACCACGAACTTTCTGATCGCCTCCTGAACAAAAGGCATATTTACCATCTGATGCAGGCCCAGCTCCAGTTAGCAAAACTACACCTATTTCGACATCTTCTCGTGCATCAGCAAAGGCAGCGATCATTTCTGTAATCGTTTTAGGGCGAAAAGCATTACGAACTTGGGGACGATTAATTGTGATTTTTGCCATTCCATCTGCTTTGTGATAAAGAATGTCTTCATATTCGGCGGCGCTTTGCCAATCGGTCATAGTTTTGGGATAGAAAAGTACAGATACTCATTTTATCATCGGCTAAAGCTGCCTCATCTTTTTTATCCCTTGTCATAAATTTTCATTGCTAAAAATTGAGTTTGATGCAAGCCTGCTGTTGAAGGAATTGCCGCAAACCCAATTTTGGAATTTTCAACACCTGCGGCGCTGAAAATTCCAAAATTGCGGTCATAATGAAAACTTCTCTCTTTGCGATCGCTATTTTTAGTTTCTTTCCCACTCATGTTTAAGACATCTAGGCAAGAGGAATCGCTGTCTCAAACATGAGTGGTGGGAACAAACTTGTTTGTTTCACCGTCTGAAATTGATTGTTAATTTTTGTCAGCAATCATACATTTACTTTATAAAGTACTAGGCTATATATATTATGTAAATTACGGCTAGAATTCTGCGTTCAGGAGAAAAGCAAAATGACTATTGTTTGGAATAGCTTTTTCTTAGGAGTTATTTCCGCTTTTGCCTGCTCTAGCTTGGCTTTGTGGGTAATGGTTACGCTTTCATTGGGGAAATCCCCTTTACAGTTTAAATAATTGTTGGCTATCGAAATGTCTATAAAGCTAAAGAAGAAGCATCGCGATTATTGCGATGCTTCTTCTTTTTGGGTTTAATTTTTATATTATCGAGAGTGTGACTACATTTTCGATAATTGGTATTAGTGATGCCGATTGCTATAATTGAGTTCGCAAACATTTTCAAAAATTTTAAGTAAGGGCAAATAATGGCGACTCCTCATAGGACAAAACAGGTAAATCTTCGTTTTCCTCTGCCTTTATTGAGCCAAATCAAAACACAAGCTGATGCCAAACAACAGGCGATCGCTGATTGGATTTTAACAGTGGTCAGTCGCGAGTTTGAGCCTGAGACAATTCCAGAGAAATCACTAGAGACAGCTCCGTTCACTTTACATCCTGAAATTTTGACATATGTCGAGAATTGCCTAGCTCCGTTACATGCCCAAATTAGTGAGTTGAGAATGCAACTGGGGGAGTCCAAAGCCTGATAGATAATGGGAAATCTAGTCAGGCAAATGTATCTATCCCCAATCAAGCTAACCATAACCAAGATACAAATATTCATAGCGGCTTTAATTCAACGCCAACCATGAAGCCATTGTTTAATTCGTTAGCAGGATTTGCGTTAGAAGTTGGCGATCGCTTAATAATTAATGGTGAGGAAGTCATCTTTAAAGGATGGGTTGATCAGTCTCAGACGGCGATCGATGTGAAGGCGATCGCGAATGATCAGCCATCGGTTAGACAAATTCGCGCTAAGGAGATTAAAAGCCTATCGCGATCGCAGGATGCCGTCGCAGATTCTGCCACTTCGCAGGATGTTGCTAGCAAATCTCGCGACAATGAAGATAGTCCAAAGCCATCACCTTCTGAATTTGAGGATCGGAGTGAGGCTCGAAGTAATAATCCTGTTGATGATAGCCAAAAATCTTCAGATCATGGCGATCATACGGAAACGGTGTCTGAACCTGAAGAAATCATTGAAACGCCCAAAGAGCCTGAATACAATGCTTGGGAAGTATGGACATATCTAGAGCGACAACGTCTAAAAACGCTCAAATTGATCAACACATTTCAAGCAGAATGGGAAGCTAATCGATTTGTGCGTGAAGCTGAACGCAGTACTCCTGCAAACCTGCGAGTTCATTACGAGATTCGCCCAGTTTGGTTAGACGAAGCTGAAGTTATGGAATCCTATCAAAATGAGCAAAGTTCTCATAAACCTAAGGATAGTCAAGCTAAGA
The DNA here is from genome assembly GCF_002914585.1 of Pseudanabaena sp. BC1403. Classification (NCBI taxonomy): domain Bacteria; kingdom Bacillati; phylum Cyanobacteriota; class Cyanophyceae; order Pseudanabaenales; family Pseudanabaenaceae; genus Pseudanabaena; species Pseudanabaena sp. BC1403. Next base: position 29,167 of record NZ_PDDM01000017.1, on the reverse strand, counting down.
GTGAGCAAGAAGATTATGCCGATGCGATCGATGTAGAGGTCATAATTTAGAAAGATTAGATGACAGCAATTCTAATTACAACAATATCTGATCAAAATCTGATCAAAAAACACAATAAATTTTTTAAAAGTTTTGCTTAGCAGTGCTTTTAAAAAATTTATTGGTTCGGTCTTAAGCACAAAGCGCTGTATAAAAAGGTTTTTGGGGTTTTTAGTATCTGCGGCGCTGAAAACCTCAAAATCGGTTTTGAGTCAAGTCCACCATTCGTGGACTTGCCTCAAAGCCGATTTTTATAATGAGAATTGCTGATTAGGTGATGTGCTCTGCGCATGACCGATCTTTATACGGTAAAATTTCTAAAGCAATATTATTTAATTATTTATAAAGAGAAAATCATGGGAGAAATGGTTAACGCAATGGTCTTATCGATGGTACTAATTCCTGTCGGTATTGCCTTCGGGTTCTTCTTGCTAAAGCTGCAAGGCGAAGAAAAAGAAGAAGCCTAATCTTTACAGAAACTATACTCTGCGCCAAGTTTAGTACAGAAATATTTTTATACTGCAAAGCAGGTGACCCGTAATGTCACCTGCTTTGTTCTTTTCAGTTCGGTAAACCACACTATAGCCATTGCAACCATTTCGGTTAAATTAGCACTCAGTCACCTAGAGTGCTAAACCACTCTAGACAAAGCCAAAAAATGCTAGTCAACCGAGTGAATACAAATGGCAACAACGACATTAAACGTAACTACCGTAAAGCCTTTAGCCGATCGCGTATTTATCAAAGTAAGCGCTAAAGAAGAAAAAACCGCTGGTGGAATTTTCTTGCCTGAGACAGCAAAGGAAAAGCCCCAAGTTGGCGAAATCGCCGCAGTAGGACCTGGCAAACTCGATGACAAAGGCGAGCGCCAAGCCCTCGAAGTCAAAGTTGGAGACAAGGTTCTGTACTCCAAATATGCTGGCACTGATATCAAACTTGGCACAGACGAATATGTGCTGCTAGCAGAAAAAGATATTTTAGCGATCGTTGCATAATCACTGGTAATTGGTAATCGGTAATTGGTAATCGGCAACTGAGATCGAAACCCAATCACCAATCACCAATCACCAAGTCTTCTGTTAACCTACTACTCAATTAAAAAAATCATGTCTAAAAGAATAATTTATAACGAAGATGCTCGTCGCGCCCTTGAGCGTGGTATGGACATCTTGGCTGAAGCAGTCGCCGTAACCCTAGGGCCTAAGGGACGTAACGTAGTTCTTGAGAAGAAATTTGGTTCTCCTCAAATCGTTAATGATGGGGTCACCATCGCTAAAGAAATCGAACTAGAAGATAATGTTGAAAATACTGGCGTAGCTTTAATTCGTCAAGCTGCTTCTAAAACTAATGATGCTGCTGGCGACGGAACTACAACCGCAACTGTTTTGGCTCACGCAATGGTCAAAGAAGGTCTGCGTAATGTTGCAGCTGGGGCTAACTCGATCGCTCTTAAACGCGGTATCGACAAAGCAACTGCTTTCTTGGTTGGCAAGATCAAAGACCATGCTAAGCCCATTGAAGATTCTAAAGCGATCGCTCAAGTTGGAACCATCTCTGCTGGTAACGACGAAGAAGTCGGCGCAATGATTGCCCAAGCGATGGATAAAGTCGGTAAAGAAGGTGTGATTTCCCTCGAAGAAGGTAAATCCATGTTCACCGAATTGGAAATTACTGAAGGTATGCGCTTTGAAAAAGGCTATATCTCTCCTTACTTTGTTACTGATGCAGAACGCATGGAAGCTTCTTTTGAAGAGCCAGTTCTGTTGATTACCGATAAGAAGATTGCTCTAGTTCAAGAGCTCGTTCCAGTTCTAGAGCAAGTTGCTCGTTCTGGTCGTCCTTTGATCATCATCGCTGAAGATATTGAAAAAGAAGCTTTGGCAACCCTCGTTGTAAACCGTCTACGCGGCGTTCTCAACGTTGCAGCGATCAAGTCTCCCGGTTTTGGCGATCGCCGTAAAGCGATGCTCGAAGATTTGGCAACCCTAACAGGCGCTCAAGTGATCACTGAAGATGCAGGTTTGCGTCTTGATGCAGTTAAGCTCGATCAACTCGGTAAAGCACGTCGCGTCATCATCACCAAAGACAGCACTACCATTGTTGCTGACGGTAATGAAGAAGCTGTGAAGACTCGTGTTGAGCAGATCCGTCGTCAAATCGAAGAAACTGAATCTTCCTACGACAAAGAAAAACTACAAGAGCGCTTGGCTAAGCTCTCTGGCGGCGTAGCTGTCATTAAAGTTGGTGCTGCAACTGAAACCGAAATGAAGGATCGTAAGCTTCGTCTCGAAGATGCCATCAACGCAACTAAGGCTGCTGTTGAAGAAGGTATCGTTCCTGGTGGTGGTACAACCTATGTGCACCTTGCTCCAGAATTATTCACTTGGGCAAATGCGAACCTCACTGGTGAAGAACTCACTGGCGCAATCATCGTTTCAAAATCGTTGTCTGCTCCTGTTAAGCGCATTGCTCAAAATGCTGGCTTCAACGGTGCTGTAATCGCTGAGAATGTCCGTGAAAAAGACTTCAACATTGGCTTCAATGCAATGACTGGCGAATTTGAAGATATGTTTTTAGCTGGTATTGTTGATCCTGCTAAGGTTACTCGTTCTGCGTTGCAAAATGCGGCTTCGATCGCTGGCATGATCCTCACCACCGAATGTATCGTTGTTGATAAGCCTGAAGGTGCTAGTGCTGGTGGCGGCGGCGCAATGGGTGCTGGCGGCGACTTCGATTATTAATCATTAATAAAGGTTTGTAGATCAAATCTTTATTAAAAAAAGAAAGGGAGTGCAATGCACTCCCTTTCTTTTTTTAAATTGTTATTACGCAAATGTGTAAGGTGAATGGATGCTCTGGAAATCAGCAGACAATGATCAATTGCGCTTAGAGTGGAACTGGCTGCAAAGCGTTGCTATTTTTATGGTGATTAGCAATATTTTCATGCCAATTTTTATGTCAATACTGGCTTTGAGAGTTTTGGTTTGTTATGGATGGAGAGCGATCGCAGCACCAGTTAATCAAGCCTATTTCGGGTTATCTATATGGATGATTTTTACTACTATCATCGCTTTCAACCCAGCCACTGCCGCAGGTGGACTAGCTAATTTCTTGCCATATTTTCTCTTAGCTGCCACTACTAGCTACATCATCCGTACACCTGCACAATTTATTCATTTTCTTTGGCTACTAGTGCTGAGTTCCATCATGGTAAGTGGATTTGGTCTTTTGCAAGCAGTTCTTGATCGCCCCGATTTAATCTTTCCGAAAGTGATTTTTGATAGCTATCCGATCCCCATGGGATTTAGTCCCGATCGCCGCATTCAGTCATTTTTCGGACATTTTAATGAAACGGCTGCTTACTTGTTAATGATATTACCGATCGCTTTTCATTTTGCCCTTGGGAAAGTTAAAAGCATTTCTAAATCTCAACAAGTGATCGCTGCTATAGCCCTAGCATTAGGAACTTGTGTGCTGATCCTGACTAGTTCACGGAATGCTTGGGGAATTGCCGTAGTCGGCGCTGTTGCCCTAGCTCTCTACTACCGTCAATGGAAACTTGTTTTAGGCTTTGGACTTGTTTTGACAATCATTGCTTGGGGAGTATTTGGGCAAAAATTTGGCTTAGGTGGCGAAGCGGTGCGATCGCTATTACCACAAGGATTTGTCAATCGCTTAGTTAGTAGCATTGATCCGCAATTAGGAGACTACGCATCCACGTCTGATCGCTTGAATGTTTGGCACTTTGCGCTCTCTCTAATCTCTCAACATCCACTTCAAGGATGGGGTTTACGTAATTTCCCACTGGTAGCCCAGTCGATCGGCTATGACTTGAGAGGTCTACCCCATGAGCATAATTTATTTTTAGCGATCGCTGTTGGTTCAGGAATTCCTGCGCTGTTGGCATTTGTCGGCATCATCGGTTGGACAATCTGGACATCTCTCCAATCCGCGATCGCTAAAGATACAGAAGGAATGATGGTCGTAGTTGTGATCAGCGTTATGCTTTTTTTGATGACAGGGTGGTTAGACTTAGTACTCTATGAACCACGTCTAAGTATGTTGTTATGGTTTTTACTCGGCGGGATGTATGGCTTAACCAGACACAACATAAAGCGCTGTAACTCTCTAATTTGAGGCAGTTGCCCCAGCACAACGCCTACTTCATCAGGCTCAAATTCCATTTGCCGAAATTGCAAAGCTGCCATTTGAAAAAAGCATCTAGCCGTTCAAAACATCTTTTTTATGTTGAGGCGCTGCTGCCACTGCTGCTACTGCTGCCAAAAGATCATCGTTCACTCCCATCTCTTTGAGGGTAATCATCAAATCTTCGGTAACAGCATCAAAATGATCGCTGTTTAAACCCTGATTGCTCACCAAATCTTTATGAGCTTGACGCATGTGATGACCGTTATATTTGTCAGTGCCGCCAAAAGCATAGGTGAGAAAAGCTTTTTGGTGCTTTCTTTGCTTCACCATATCTGTATCTGCGAAAAAGTGTTTGATGCGATCGTCCTGTAATACTCTTTCGTAGAATCGATCTACTGCCACATCTACTGCTTCTGCACCGCCGAGTTTTTCAAATAATGTTGTCATTAGATTTCTTTTTTGTTTTGTGAAACCAGCATAGGAGAAGATTAACGAAGAAGCCTTTGACTTAAGTCAAATCCGACTTATATAGCAATGTAAGCTTAAAATCCATTCATAGAATTGCGGCGCAAAGCGCCGCAATTCTATGAATGGATTTTGTTTTTGGCTTAACATAAGTGGCTATAGCTATACATATCAGCCATGCCATAAATTATTGAAGTAAATGTTAAATAAATCAGAATTAAGTAGTTGGCTCCAAATGATTCTCATTTTTCGAGGATTGTCATCGGAGCAACTGATGCCTTTAGCCCAAATCGCGCAACTGCAAAAATTTCAAAAAGGAGAGATAATCTTTATCCAAGATAGTGAGGCGACAGGATTTTTTGCAGTCCAAACAGGGCGGGTCAAGGTTTTTAAAATGGCATCTAATGGCAAAGAGCAAATCTTACATTTACTCAACATATGTGATTACTTTGCTGAGGTTCCTGCCCTTGACGGCAAAGCTTTTCCAGCATCAGCGATCGCATTGGAATACACAGAATTGATCTTCTTTCCTCGGCTTCCATTTTTGGATTTACTTCACCAATATCCTGCGATCGCGATCAATATGTTGATGAGTCTAGCGAACCACGCACGCAAACTAGCGCATATGGTCGAAGAACTATCATGCAAAGATGTACCGCAACGACTAGCATCCTATCTATTAGATTTAAGCGATCGCGAAAATCAGGCTAATGTCATCACTTTAGATGTCACTAAAACCCAACTAGCTGCGACTTTGGGAACAATTCCTGCCACCCTATCTAGAGCATTGTATCGCCTGAGCCATGAAGGATTAATTGCAATTAATGGTTCACAAATTGAATTGTTAGATCGAGATCGCCTACAAAATGCCACCGATTACTGACATGAAGCTTAAGCATCAAAGATAGACCGAACTAGGCTCTTAACTACCCAAACATCAATATCATCAGTTCTTACAGCCTCAGCAATTTGTTGGGCGCGATCTAGATCAGGCGCGATCGCAAATACCGTTGAGCCTGATCCTGACATCATTGCGCCAAGACATTCTTGATCGAGCAATTTATTTTTGAGATCCGCGATCGCAGGATACTCAGGTAATACTACTCGTTCGAGATCGTTATAGAGCAATCGTCCGATCTTATTGGGAGCAGACTCACCCCCAGAGGCGATCGCCGCGACGATTTGGCTAGACAAATTTTGGTTTTTAACTTGACTAGTTGCCAGTAAGCCTTGTTTTCGGAAAGTTTGATATGCCCATGCAGTAGCGATCGCAATTTGGCGTGGCTTACAAATCACTAATACTAAATCTGTGAGATCTGGCAAAGGGGAGAGCACTTCGCCGCGACCTGTCGCTAGAGCAGTGCCCCCAGAAACACAGAAAGGAATATCGGAGCCTAACTGTGCTGCAAAATCACAAAGTTGTGACTGGGTGAGTCCCAAATCCCACAGACGATCAATCCCCACAAAAACTGCGGCAGCATTGGCTGAGCCACCAGCTAAACCAGCTCCCATCGGAATTTGCTTATCGATCGCAATTTCCATCCCCCCAATCTCAGGATAAATATCTTGCATCAAGGCTGCGGCTTTGTAAACCAGATTTGTGCGATCGCAAGGTACTTCAGGGTTAGTACAGCTTACTTGAATCTCATCGGAGCCGATTTTACGAATATCAATGCGATCGCATAGATCGATACTCTGCAAGATCATCACCAAATCGTGATAACCATCAACACGATTCCCCGTAATCTCCAGATAGAGATTAATTTTTGCGGCAGCTTTGAGAGAAATACGCGAGGTCATTGGGAAAAAGTTCGCTTGTATATGTGTTGTAAGTTTTTTTGATCGGTATCAGTGCCCCCACGCCGCAGCGATCGCATTTGGTTTTCGACCATAAGCTTGGCATCTGCTCGCGAGACAGGCTCAAACTGAACACCGTCAGGACTAGTAGTAATTAGGAAAAACAACCTTTGTGCGTAGAGTGTTGTAAACAAACTACGAAACTCATCTACTCTACATAAGCGAGATAGCAAGCCAAAAGTGGGATGATTTAGATAATGTTCGGACATTTGGCGGGCTAGGAAATTTAGTAAGTTTTATGAACTAGGATAGGTGAATTTTTTCTGTATCGTAAACAACATGAGTTTAACGAAACTATCTGGATTGGGAATTTATAAAGAAGCTTAAAAGTCCCCAGAAATTAGACAATACAACCTATTCGGTAATATTACGATTATTATTTTGATATGTTTGGTGCGATTAATCAGGAAATGTTATCAAACCTTAACGACTTTTTCTGCCAATTTCGATTAAATCATGACTAATTTTTTTAATTTTCATATTCTGGCAAGACTAGTTTTAGTTATTGTGACGATTTGCAGTCTTTTCTCAGCGTCACAAGTAGCGATCGCTGCTGAACGCCGTCCTGTGATCCCCGCTAATGGTCAGCCGATTCTCAGTGGCAATATGCATGGATCGGACTGGATGGCTGCTTCAAATGATTCTAAGCAAGCCTATTGCGAAGAAGCCTTTGCAGCTTTTCGGGGCTCTGCGGCTCAAAGCTATATCATTAGTCACAACATTCAAAGCCTTAGTCCAGAGGGCCTATGCGATCGCATGGATCAGTACTATAGCCTCGAAGAATATGCCGATGATCGTCTAGGTTCTGCCGCTGCGATCGCCCCAATTCTATTCGCCGATACGCCTCTCGGAACTAAATACTAAGACTTGCGGCAATTTGCGATCAAATTAATCACAATAAATATCTTAAAAGTCCTGCAAAGCAAGACTTTTAAGATATTTATTGGTTTGTGTTTAGATGCAACGCGCTGTAAAAAACAAAAATTTTACAAAGCCTAGACTTTCATTTTGGAGCTAGGGAACATGTGAATTAATCACGTTGTCTGTGTACTAAGTGACAGTTACAACTAATTCGATCCGTATAATTACTCATTAGATATATTTATGGTACACAAAAATACACATGACATAAGATAGAATCTGAGTTATAAGATATTTTTGTTGTTTTCGTGGTGTGATCGCAACGTTTTCAAACGTTTTAAAGGAAGTATGAGCAAACAAACTGAAGCCCCATCTAAAGAGATTTCTACATTGAACGTAACCGCTAAAAAGTTATATTCCGAAGAAGTTCAGGCTGAACTTGCGGAATTGCAATCAGATATCGATGTTCTTTTCCAGCAATTGCAAAGCTTAAGCCGTCAACGCCTGACCACCGTAGGGAGTGCTCAGTAGTGGTTGCCATACAAAACTCTTCACACACTCTTACCCCTGAGACGACCCTCCGCGACATTATTAAAACTATCCCTTCTGAATACTTTGAGAAAAAACCTCTCAGAGCTTGGTTGAGTGTTTTATTCTCATTAACAACTGCCGCGCTTGGTTATGCCAGCATTGCGTTTTCTCCTTGGTACTTATTGCCCTTTGCTTGGATTTTTACGGGTACGGCTCTAACTGGCTGGTTCGTAATTGGTCATGACTGCGGACATCGATCCTTCTCCAATAAAATTTGGGTTAACGATCTCGTCGGTCATATTGCTTTTTTACCATTGATTTTTCCTTTCCACGGTTGGCGCTTCAAGCATGATTATCATCATCTGCATACCAATAAGATGGGTGAAGATAACGCTTGGTATCCATTTACTGTCGATGAATATGAGGAAGGAAAAGGACTGATTTCCAATGTTTATCGATTGATACGCACCCGTTTTTGGTGGACTGGCTCGATTATTCATTGGGCAAACTTACATTTTAATGCCAGCCTCTATCCTGAGCGCCAGCAGTCTCAAGTCAAGTTTTCCTATCGCTTAGTCATTGCCTTCGCAGCGATCGCATTCCCAACTTTAATTATCACCACAGGATTCTTTGGCTTTATCAGCTTTTTTGTAATGCCTTGGCTTGTATATCACTTTTGGATGAGCACCTTCACGATTGTTCATCACACAATGCCAGATATTCAATTCAAAGATAAGGACAAATGGCACGCAGCTACCGAACAGCTAACAGGAACTGTCCATTGCGACTATCCAGCCTGGGTTGAGTGGCTATGTCACGATATCAATGTGCATGTTCCTCACCATGTTTCGACGGGTATTCCCTCGTATAACTTACGTTTAGCACATAAGTCTCTCGATGAAAATTGGGGACAATATATGTACAAGACTAAGTTCTCTTGGGCTTTGATGAAGGATATTGGCGATCGGTGTCATATCTATGATGCAGAGAAATGCTACAAAACCTTCGATGAAGTTGATGCTAAATCAGTTTAGCTGAAGCTATTGCCGAGGGCATAAAACAAAACCATAAAGAGGGTTGCAGCATTTCACGCCGCAACTCTCTTTTTAGTTTTAGGACAAATCAAAGCAAATATACCAATGTAATACCAAAACACAAAGTGGCTACGCCACTTTGTGTTTTAAAACCCTTACAGGGTTTGATTTTTTAATTCACAGAAGTGTTGTCACACTTTTGTGAATTAAAAAATCAAACCCCAAAATAGCAATGGCGGCGCTAAGCGCCGCCATTGCTATTTTGGGGTTTGATTACCGAAAGTTTAGTCACGCTTTCAGTGATTAAAACCAAAACCCAGCAAGGGTTGTAAACCCTAAAAATGGTAACGCCATTTTTAGGGTTTGGATCAAATATGAATCCCCAAATTTTAGACTGCAAAATGCTATAGATGTGGCGATTTTACGTTATAACCTGAAACTAATACTTTAACTCTGAAGATGCAAAATATGCGTACCATACGAAAATTACCGATCCTATCGCTTGCTCTAGTTTTGGTTGGTTATATTGCCTATGGTTGGCTGCTTTCTATCCACAAGGCAGATTGGCGAATTTGGATTCCCTCTGGGGCGATCGCCTTTGGTGTGGAATGGCTGTTCTCAGTAGGCTGGGCGATCGCAGCGATAATATTTGTGTTTTATCAAAAGTCGCAGTTTGTATTGTCACTAGGGATTAGCGTAGTTTGGGTGCTACTTATGTATGTTGCAAGAAATGAACTTCGCGCTTTCATGAACAATCGTGGCTGGAATTTCTTTGTTCTTGCTTTAATTGCTGGAGCTGGACTGGGGCTAGGCTGGTTTACCGATACATTGCCCACAATTCGTACTTTCGGCGAATCGTTAGTTAAATGAGATAAAAAATGCAGCGCTAAGCGCTGCATTTTTTATCTCAAATCGTTGTATTCAATGTACTTGTTACTAGCGCTACTTTTCCAAAACTCTAGAAGTTGCTTAATGATAATAGACATCACTAAAGCTATCGTTAATTTTTCATGCGTTTGGAACAGTTACAAGCATTTTTGGCAGTTGCAGAAACAGGAAACTTTTTGCAAGCAGCTCAGAGATGTGGAGTTAGCCAGTCAACTATCAGCCGACAGGTGCAGTCTTTAGAAGCAACTGTTGGGATCTCGCTGTTTCATCGTCAGGGAAACTCTAAGCTAACAGTTGGCGGCGATCGCCTGCTAATCCATGCTAAGAAAATTTGTCAGATTTGGTCAGCTGCTGAACAAGAGTTACTCGATTTGCAGGCGGGCAAACAAACAGAGCTATGTGTGGCAGGGATTCCATCAGCCTGTGCCTATCAGCTGCCACCTATATTGCAAAAGTTTTCTAAAGCCTATCCCAATGTCCAGCTCCGAGTAACAACCTTGGGAAGCGATCGCGCTCTTAAAGTTCTTAAAGATGGCTTGATAGACATTGCGATCGTTATGAATAATCCATTTTTAACTGCAAGTTCCGAAATGGTAGTTGAGCAACTCTATGAAGAAAAAATTCAACTTTTGCTGACTATTAATCATCCCCTTTGTCGAAAAGAATCACTTACATGGAAAGACTTACATAATGTCCCCCAAGCTGTATTTAAAGATGGCTATGGGTTACAGCGTCTTGTCCAAGATCAGTTCAATCGCCAAGGACTTCGTTTAAATGCATCTCTTGAACTTAATTCCCTTGAAGCTTTTCGCGGTGTAGTTAAGCAAGGTAGTTTGGTCGCCTTACTTCCAGAGACCTTTTTAGTGGAATTAGCCCATGATCCAGACCTAGTAGTGCGATCGCTAAATGAACCCTGTCTAACTCGCGAAATTGTCCTAGTCACCACTAGCGATCGCATTCAAATTCCTCCAATTCAATATTTTTGCAAGCTTGCTGCCCAGATGATTCAGCAGGAAATTCCTGTGGCTTTATAAAGCGCCATGTAATACCAATTCACAAAAGTGTGACAACACTTCTGTGAATTAAAAACAAAAACCCGTAAGGGTTTTAAAAACACAAAATGGCTACGCCACTTTGTGTTTTGGTATAAGTCTAGAAAGCAGAGACTATCTAATTTCTAGGCTATAATTCAACATCTAACCGACTTTTGCATTAAATTCACCCATAGAGTAATGAGTAAAGAATTTCGCGAATTTTTGCGTAAAGTTGGGAGTGGTCCACATACCAGCAAAAGCTTGACGCGCCAAGAGGCAGAAGCTGCCACGCTCATGATGTTGCAAGGAGTCGCAACTCCTGCTCAGATTGGCGCATTTATGATTGCCCATCGGATTAAACGTCCAACCAGTGAAGAATTAGCAGGGATGCTCGATGCTTATAAGCTTTTGGGGGCGAAGGTTGCGCCAATCGCATCTGACAAACAGGTTTTAGTACTGGGATCGCCCTACGATGGCAGATCGAAGACTGCGCCAGTTAGTCCTGCGACTGCGATCGTCTTGGCGACAGCAGGCGTTCCCGTATTAATGCATGGAGGCGATCGGATGCCCACTAAAGAAGGTTTGCCTTTTATCGAAATATGGCAAGCTTTGGGCTTAAATTGGCAAAATCTTTCCATTGAGCAAGTTCAACATAACTTAGAAACTCAAAATTTTGGGTTTGTCTATTTGCCTAGACATTTTCCCCTTGCTCAAGGACTAGTCGCCTATCGTGAGCAAATCGGTAAGCGCCCACCCTTTGCCACTCTTGAGCTAATGTGGTCGCCCTATCAAGGTAAACAATTTATCGTGTCAGGTTTTGTGCATCCGCCTACAGAAACTAATATCCGCGAAGCTTTCGCTCAACATGGCATTACCGAATTTGCTACGGTTAAAGGCTGGGAAGGAAGTGTGGACTTACCGCGATCGCGTACTGCAATTATCGGCATTAATCACGGCGATCAATTTGAGCGATTAACCCTATCAGCAAGGAATTATGGATTTAGCTCCGAAGATCCTGCGATCGCAGATGCATCAGAAATGTCTGTCAAAATCATTTCTGCGCTCAAAGCGGAACCTTCCGAATATCTCAACTCGGTATTATGGAACTGTGGATTCTATCTCTGGCTCTATGGAATGCATGACGATATTGCTGATGCGATCGTCCATGCTCAAGAGATCATTAGCAGTGGAAAGGCGTTACAGAAGTTAGAAGATTTACGAGCTTAATCTCTCAAAATTAAAAACGATTTGCACTGGTGATGATGAAGATTATGATTTGTATCTATATACAGCAAGGTTGTTATAGGCGATCGCTAACTAATTCTATAGCTCAATCAATCCTAAGCTTATTTGAATTGCGTTATCCACATATCCCATGAGGTGATCTGAGACAATACCCATTTTTTTGACCAAGCGTTGTTTGTCAATGGAACGAATCTGATTAAGAAGAACTACGGATGTCACGGTTAGTCCACCTTCGGGGGGATTGATTAAAACTTCTGTGGGATATGTCTCAGGGTCGAATTGGGATGTGATGGCAGCAACGATGGTAATGGGGCTGTATTGATTGGCAATATCATTTTGGAGAATGAGAGCAGGTCTAGTTTTCTGAATTTCTGAGCCAATGGTAGGGTCAAAGTTAACCAAATAGATTTCGCCTCTCTTGGGAAATTCTATTTTCCGTTTTGCCATGATTCCTCATCGATATTAAACCAGTCTTGAGTAATACCTAAGTCTCGATCTGCGCGACGCAATGCGCCCTGTTTGAGCTTGTCCCGTAGATTCTTCTTGGCTTCGGCGTTGATGTAGTATTTCACGGCTTGGTCAATGAAGTGACTGCGATCGCCTTTGGGTGCAATGCGATCGAGTAGCTGTAGCGTTTCGTTGGGTAATGTGATGTTAATGCGTTGATACATATGTTAATACACATTGTTTGTGTGTATTATACTAATACCATAACAATAAAAAGTGATCAATTCTTTGCAACGTTGTCTTTGCTGGATAGTGAAAATACTCAAAAAGAAACCTTGAAAATCATGAGATTTTTTGGAGGTTTCTGCATTTGAAATACGTCAAGTTGTTATGATATTGTTACATCGGTAAATTGAGAAGGTGCTTGCTTTTTGCCTATTTTTTGTGAAGAGCGATTGCCTAAATCACCAGTTATAAATCTTCTTCTGCTAAAACCTGTAAAACATCCCTTGCAGCATAAATAATCCTAACAATCTCAATACAATCATTCCGATCTAAATAGAAGATGAGATGCTTATTAAAACCCTTCACTGACCACTTCCGTAAACCAACCAGACGCGGATTTTTAACATCGAAAATGCTACCAATGCTAGGTAATTGAGCTAACTGTGAAAAAGTCTGTCTCGCAGCATCGAAAAAATTCAAAGCAGCATCAAAATTATCCTCCGCAATATAAGCAAACTGCTCATCAAGGTCAACACTAGCCTTTGGTCTAATTAAAATCCTTCTAGCCATTACTTTTTGCGAAGTCTATCTAGAAGTTGAATCCGTTTTTGTTGCCACCAATCATCATTAATTTCGATCGCCTCACCACTATCCAACCCCTCTAACAGCAAAGTTTCCAAACGCGCTTGAGCAATCCTCTCCGCCTCTTGACGCAGCAACTGCCGAATATATTCACTCGTAGTGCTATAGCCACCCTTAGAAACCTGCTCATCTATAAAAGCCTTCATAGAATCAGGAACAGAGATATTTACTGTAGTCATAGCTAGTAGTTATGTATATTTCCGACAATTTAATTATGGCAAATATTGGCAATTTTTGTCAAATAGCGATCAAGATTTAGGGAAGAGATGATAAGATATCAGCGATTCTTACTGTTTTTAGCCATTTGCGTCGTGCGAAGCGCGATGCAAATGGCTATATCGAACTCACGTTAATTTACAAAATAATTTTCATAACGCAAGCTCAAAAGGATGCCAACCCGTTTGTACCCAATAACTCTGAACCTCCAGAGCCTCAAAACTTTAAAAACGATTTTCGTATTCGATTGAGATACCTGTGTTGCCATTTGTGCCGTAGTTACCGCGCAATAAAATATTTGGATCAACACGATAACGAACGGAGAAATTAGTTGGTTGGGTGGAATCATTAATAATCCGTTGGAGGGCGATCGAGAAACTGTTACTGACATCGATCGCAGCTTCAGCCGACAGCCCTAATGTTCCTGTACTGCTATTACTTGAAGTGCTAGTAGTAACTGGACTGAGATTAAATTCTGCCAGATTCAACGCATCACCGATCGCATCTTGGAGGAAGTTAAGAACTGTACCACCTGCAAAACTCGCCAGTGCCGCAGCAGGGTCAGATCCACCCTGTTGTTGCAAAATACCACCACCTATTAGGGCAATGATTTCTGCTTGACTGCGAGGTGGGCTACTGGAAAGACGAATATCTGGCGCAAGAGCCGTGCCTGTGACACTAGCTTGGACTCTTAGAGTCTTCTGCGCCCCCAAATTGCTAACAGGAACTTCATTGGGACGAAATAGATCGTCGGGGCGATTAGAATTTATCGGTACGCGGGTGATCTCGGCAACAGCGCCAGAAACACGGACATTTAAAGTTGGATTGAGTCCTTGAGTGGGTTTAAACTCTACAAAGTTTTCGTAAGCACGATCAAGACGGAACCTTGTCGAAATTGCGTTGAACTGTCCGCGTGAAATATTGATTTTACCTTCTGGTTCTGGATTGAGGAGGGTTCCATTTACAATTAGTGTTCCTTCTCCCAAGAAATTAAATAGAGGAAAGCGTGTCACTTGCATGTTTTGCAATTTAACTCCGAGGCGGTCAAAGGCTACATCTGCTAAATTGCTACTGTCATCAGCTAGGGTCGAGCTATTGGGAGCAGCATCATTACCGATAACCAATCGCCCGTCTCCTAGCGCCACTTCACCTGTGATTATGGGTGCTAATAGGGAGCCTCGAACAATGACTCGCGTATTGAAGTTGTCAGAACTAATATCTCGGATATTCAACTTGAGCTTGTCGGCATTGATGGCGAGGGCTTGTTGATATTCTGGACTATCTGTTTGTATCAGATTAGGATTACTAATCGGGAGAATCCCTTTTAAAGCGAGTTTGCCTTCGCTAAAGTTGCTAGTGATATTACTAATTAAGCGATCGCGAGTGAAGTCGATCACACCTTGAACTTCAGTAAAATCTCCTGGTAAGCCTGCAATTTTGACCTTTGCATTCTCAACCGTCATCTTGCCTGCGATTTTCGGATCCCTAAATGTTCCATTTGCAGTGAGATTGATATTGCCTTTCCCATTTACCCAGCGTACAGGCTGATTGAAAATATTGATAAAAGCAATACCTTCATCCTTAACATCAAGCTTAACGTCAAAGATACCAAAAACACCAAAATTACCAGAAGCGACAACAGAATCCTTACCTGCAACCTTCATATTGGCATTGAAATTAATATTTAACTTGTCATAGTTAAACTTCACCGCCACAAAATCAATCGGTTGACGATTAACGGAGCCATCGGTCAGGCTCAATTGTCCTTTAACTCCTAAATCCAATAAATTAGTACCAGAGATGGAGAGATTGCCGTTAACTTTGCCTGTCAAATCAAAGGGAATTGCGCTAAAAAATGGCAATGGTCTCAAAGATTCAATGGGAAAATCTTTTAGTTCAATTTCACCACTTTGTTCACGGAATCGAAATAATGGATTGGATGAAGGAGTAAGTCTAATTCTCGCCTTTGTAATTCGTCCATAGCTCTTATCGGACTGGAAATTTGCTTTAGCAATATTGAAAACACCATAGGCATAACGTCCCTCTATTTGAATATCATCAACAGCAAACTTTCCATACTCAAATTTTTTGCCAGTAAGATTGAACCCGACACGAATACCTCTCCGTTTGTTAAACCCAAAGGTGACCTTGCCCTTGATATCACCACGAAAATCCGTGAGCGGCGGCAGATTGAAATTGCGGGCTGAATTAACAGTTTCCTGCTGTTCTTGTCGCAGTTCAATCTGAGTGAGATATTGTAACTGCTTGTACAGAGGCTCTCCCATCAATCTGATTGATTCTAAGGGCTGTAATTCTGCTGCTCTATTTTTAGCAAAGGTAATACCTTGGGTAACATCGACAATGTTAGCCCATTGGAGCGTGGCGAATACATCTTGAATTCTGCCCTGTGTAATTTCGGCAGCACCTGAGATCGGATCTTCAGCTTGAGGATTGTAAGTCAAATTGAATTTATACTCATTATTAACCTCCCCCTGCCGAATATTTAAGTTGCCATCTTTAACATCCAATACACCATTAGCATAGGAAACCTTGGCGATCGCACGTTCCGCAACTACCCTCCCGAAGCGAGGACGCTCAACGGTAACATCTCCGATCGCAGTGGGATTATTCGTAAAATCAACGATGAGATTACTAGACAGCTTGCCACTCACATCATTTTGCCCAGCCAAAGAAGCAGCTAAGGCAAGTGGAATATTTTTGACTGCAACTTGTAAACGACGAGGGTTATTCTCAAAACGTCTACCTGTCGCTGTAGATTCTCCCAAATTTACCGTAAAATCGATGGGACGAAACGCATTATCTAGTCGGGCAGCAATGCGATCGCGCTTGCCGCGCAAATCAACATTTAAGCCTTGATTACCATCAAAATTGAGCTTCCCTTCTAATCTTGGATCAAAGGCTAATTTATCAACTCTTAGTCCCGCTAGTAGTAGATCTCCAGTTGCTTGAATAACGCTGCCAATTCCATTTAAAGCTCCGTTAAAAGTGAGCTTATCAAGTTCTATTTGATTAACCTTTAAGCTGGCAACACGCAGATTACCGACTAGTCTTGGAGCCGTCAGATCACCATTAATTGAGCCATCAAAATCTAGTGAGCCGCGTGACGGAGCCACAATCCCTTGCTTGGCAAAGCTAGCACCTAAAGAAGCTAGATCAACATTATCCAGTTGTAATGCTCCAGCAATTTTAAGTTGGTCGATCGCCCCTGAAAGATTGCCCCGAAAGTTGAAAATCCCTGAGGCTTGAGCGGGTATTGCGCTAGAGAGAGTTGCTAAGCGATTGATATTAACATTGCGCGAAATCAGATCGAGGTTAATTCCTGCAATGCCTGTGGGAAATTCATTACGTGAATTATTAGGGAATGCTAGATCTACTTTGCCATTGGCGGTTAAATAATTACCAACTTGTAGTGAAGGAATCAGCAGATTCTTTCCATCCCATATCAAATTCGCGGCGATCGCATCGGGGATTTCTGTTAATCCTTGGGGCAAGGTCACAGTGCCATCACCAGTAATATCTGCTAACGAAAAACCACCGCGATCGCTCCGTAGATTGATGAATCCTTCGAGAATGCCTTTTTGATTTAGGAGAAACGCTGATAAAGGAATGCCATTACTATTTAGCTGGGATTTCCACGCACCGCTAGTGATATTGTAGCTACCTGCTATCCCAATCTCACCAATGGGAAACCGCACCCGCGTATTCCGAATCGTAGCTAATCCATCCGCTAAAAAGACTTCTCCCTTTGCAGGATAGGTCGCATTAGGAGCATCAATTTGAGCCAGAATTTGGGGATTTGCTAGAGCGCCAGTAATTTGTAAAGAACTAGTAATTTGACCAATGGTGATCGGTAATTTTGCCCCATAGAGTTTTGTGAACTCTTCGGCAACGCCAACGAGGCTTGAGGTAAATAGGACTTCCGCAGGTTGATCTTTTTGGGGCAAGCGAATTTGCCCTTCGCCTGTGAGCGTTGCACCTGTGGAGGCGGCTTGAACTTTTTTGATTTGGAGTGTATTTAAATCTTTGAGCTCAATGGTGGCTAAAAAGCGATCGACAGTTACCCGATCAAAGCTCACAGGTTTGGGCGTAGTAATGTTTAGCGTCAGGGCGGGTTTTTTAGTTGTTCCCGTAAGTTTACCTGCGAGCTTCACCTCGCCTGCGATCGCTACAGGTGTTTTGATATTAAAACTTTCCAGTCCTTTCGCTAGATCTAGTACGGTACTAGCAAAGTTCAAATTAAAACCCTTTTGCTGATTAAATGTCCCATCGACAGTTGTCACCAACAAACCGTAGTTCGCAGAAAATTCCTTTAAAGTTGCATCAGTACCATCAAAGCTGAGTTGCCCTGAAATTTCAGTGATTGGCTTGGCTAATTGGGGAGATTTGATCACCCCATCAGTAAGTTGAGCAGTTATGGAAATTTTATTTGCCGCTAGCACCGAATCACTAGGAGTCGTCTTTTCTGCATCTACCGAAATTTTTGCCTCGGCATCAAGCTTACCTTGTTGAACCTGAAAGGGCAGGCTAACCGCAAATCCTTGGATTGCCGCAACCTGCAAATCTTTAGACTGAATATCAACAGTGCCTATCCCTCTAGTCAGATCCCAATCAATTGCAAAAGTTACATTGCCCTTGTTGCCTCCTTTTTCTGCATTGGCAGTCTCGATCGCCTTTTTTAACTGTTCAGGATTTGGGGGGACAGCGATCGCAGCAAGATTGGGTAAAGTTACACGACCTTTGCCATTCATCTTTAGGCTCTGATTATTTAGATCAGTGATTTTCCAATTACTATCAATCTGTACTTGACTAAGAGATACCAGCTCACCCTTAGCGATCGTTTGGATAGTTACTTGTGCATCACTAAAAGTGACCGTCCGAAGATCAACAAAGCCTTCTTTGGTAGTTGTTTCTGGTGGGGTGATCTTGGGTAATTGCAGTAAACCTGTAACGTCCTGCTTTAGAAATACCTGTGGCTGCTCCGCGATCGCATCCAAACCAATTTTGCGACTGATCAAATAGCTCCAAAGATCAACCTTAACTTCGAGTGCCTCAACTGCTAAAAAGTTTGACTCCTTATCGGTTGGTGGCACGATCGACTTACCAAACCTAATGCTCGAAAAACTAACTCGTTCAACCTTGCCTAGCTGTAAAGGACGCTTGAGCGATTTGGCAAGCTCGGTCTGTAATAGTGGCGACAGTTGCTCATTTAAAAAATAGCGTCCATACCAAAAAGCACCTAAGCTAGTTGCTGTAAATGCGATCGCTAGTCCGACACCTACACGCCCTAGATTTTTGGCAAATGTAGAGTTAGTCGGTCTCTGCGGCGGTAGTTGAGCCTGTCCCACAATTTTTCACTCCGTTGATGCCCTCACGACACCATTTTACATATGTTCGCCTTAGATCGAGTTTCAATTTTTGAAAGCCTTACTAAGCAAAGCTTTTAAAAAATATCAGGTTTCCTTTATCAAGTAAAGTACGATTACTACAGATTTTTGCAAGGTTCGCGAAACAAACCTTGCAAAGAAAGATCTGATTTTCAGCCAAAGCGATAGCCTTTGCCATACACAGTATTGATCAAAGAAATTTGGCGATCACGATCAATTTTGCGCCGTAATAATTTGATCTGTGCGGCTAGGGCATTACTAGTTGGGGCATCTTCTCCTTCTTTCCAGAGATGTTGTGAGATGAGTTCATGGCTTAGTAATTGGTTTGGATGAAACATAAAATACTCTAAGAGCTGATATTCTCTCTCGGTTAAAGCGATCGCAATCTGATCTCGATATACGACTTGATTATCGCGATCAAGTTCCAAGTCTCCATAACTTAATTTTGCAGGCTCACTTGTTAATGCGAGTGGAGAGGGTGCGCGGCGCAGTAACGCCCTCACTCTGGCAAGTAACTCCCGCAATTCAAAAGGTTTTACTAAATAATCGTCAGCGCCACTATCTAAACCTGCTACGCGATCGTCAAGAGTATCCTTGGCAGTGAGTATGAGTACGGGTGTACTATCTCCTTTCTGTCGCAATGAGCTGCAAATTTCTACCCCCGATTTCTCAGGCATCATCCAATCCAAAATCAGCAAGTCATAATCACCTGTCTGTGCCAATTCCCAGCCGCGATCGCCACTATTAGCGCTATCAACTAAATAACCCTGATTTGCCAAAATTCGTTGTAGTGGTTCGGCAAGCTCTTCTTCGTCATCCACCAATAAGATTCGCATAAGTTTCCCATCAATCTCAACTTCTTTCATTCTCGAATCAACACTTACTCTCTTCCCATTGAATAATTAGGCGTGCGCGACGAAGCCGCGCACGCCTAATTATTCAATGAGTCGATAACAGTATTGCCCAAAAAGCTCTATGTGTATAGATTTTAGTTTAGCAATGCTTTCTGCGCCAAATTATATCGGTTTGCAAATTATTGCTACAGTCCCTTGTCTTAGGACATAAAACCCAAGAATTGATTGGCGGCGCGAAGCGCCGCCAATCAATTCTTGGGTTTTATGAAAGCCGTTATAACTTTGCCCTGATCTCGATACTTTTGGCTACCTCTTAAGTTCAAAAAAATCACTCCTAACCCACTCCCAACCTAATTTACAAGAGATCTAATAGTGATAGGCGATCGCTTTCATTAACCATTCAAGCTTTGCAGAATACTCTCAACTAACTTAAATTATTTAGCATTACACCTAGCGATCACTATAAAATATTGCAGCAAGTAGATATTTAAGATCCTATGGCATTCAAACGGCGGCAGTTATTGATATTTGGTGGATTAGTGCTTGGTGGCGGGATTGGTGGGGCTGCTTTTTCGGGAATTCTGAACCGCAAACCTGATGTCGCACCTACAGAGACCGCATCTCCCATAGCCAACAACCCTAAACCTACCAAATCTCCAACTGTCAAAAGATCATCAAACCCTGCACCAAAAGGACTATATGCACCCGTGAGGGGTGATGTGCGAATTGTGGTGGTTAGCGATCTCAATAGTGCTTATGGTTCTACGGATTATATTGATCAGGTTAAACAGGCGATCGCATTTTTGCCAGATTGGGAACCAGACTTAGTGCTATGTGGTGGCGATATGGTGGCAGGACAAGACAATACCCTCAAACCTTCCGAAATAGAAGCCATGTGGAAAGGATTTGACAAGCATATTGCCGCACCAATTCGCAAAGCCAAACTTCCCTTTGGATTTACGATTGGGAATCATGATGCATCAGGCTCCTCCTTTGGCGGAAAATCCACCTTTGAGAACGATCGCAATGCTGTGCTCAAATACTGGAATGATCCCAAAAACGATCCAAATTTAAACTTTGTTGATCGTGCAGGATTTCCTTTTTACTATACATTTGAGCAAAATGATGTCTTCTTTTTAACTTGGGATGCATCTACATCTGAAATTCCATCAGAACAATTGAAGTGGGTGGAAAAGAGTCTCGCTAGTGAAGCTGCGAAAAAGGCGAAGTTACGAATTGCGATCGGGCACTTGCCACTCTATGCAGTTTCCAAGGGGCGGGAGACTGCTGGCAATTACTTGGAAGATTCTGAGCGTCTTAGAGCCTTATTAGAAAAATATAATGTGCATACCTATATTAGTGGACATCATCACGCTTACTATCCTGCTCATAAAGGCAAATTAGAACTACTCCATGCAGGCGTTTTAGGTGATGGGCCTCGTCGCTTACTAAGTGGTGATCTAGCACCAAATAGAACAGTGTCAGTAATCGATATTAAGTTGGAAACTGCGGAAACGATTTATACAACCTACGATATGGATACGCTAAAAGTTATCGATCAAAGTACATTGCCCCGATATATTGATGCACCTAATGGTCGAATCACGCGCCGCGATATCAAAATCTAAATAAAGAAGCAATTTTTTGTGTCGCGGCTTTGCCGCGACACAAAAAATTGCTTCTTTATTAAAAATGGGAACCTAACTTTTAGACGTTACCGAAAATGTAACCTCGTCGAATCCTATTTAATTCAGGTGATATCTTCAAAACAGTAAAAACAACAATATCGTAAAAGCAAAGGTTCGTAAGGATTTAATCATATGCGTCACTTAACTACATTTGTTCTCAGTCTTGCTTTTTGTGTTCCATCGATCGCGGCGATCGCACCTTCAGCAAAGGCACAAGAATCTTCTGCAAAGTATTCTGAAATCAAAAATGAGCGGGTTCTCACGGTCACAGGACGTGGTGAACGCTCTGTCAAAACCACTAAAGCAAGAATTCAGCTTGGGGTAAATGTGGAAGGAAAAACAGCGATCGCTGTTCAAGAAGAAGTTGCGCGTCAAGCTAATAGCATTGTCTCGCGCTTGCAGCAACTAAACGTTGAGAAATTGCAAACCACCAGTATTCAGCTTAATCCCAAGTATGTCTATGAAAATAATCGCCAACGCCAAGAAGGTTTCACAGGACAGACTAGTGTGAGTTTTGTAGTATCGATCGATCAAGCGGGCTCAGTCCTTGATGCTGCTGTTAACTCAGGTGCAAATCAAATTGAGCAAATCAGCTTTATCGCCACCGATACCGAGTTAAATGCCGCTAAGCAACTCGCTCTTCAAGATGCGATTAAAGATGCTCAAACTCAATCTAATACTGTTTTAAGTGCCTTAGGTTTTACGCCCAAAACCATCAAGACGATTAATATTAGTGATTCAGCGATCGCTTATCCAGTTCCACAACCACGCATGGACACATTTGCAAACAAAGCTGCTTCTATGCCAATTTTGGCTGGCGAGCAGAAAGTCGAGGCTTTAGTGACTTTGCAAATTACTTATTAACTCACCTTACGCAGAAGCCCTGCACTCAAGTGCGGGCTAAAAGCTAAAACCCGTTGAAACGGGTTGCTTAGAAGTATTTTGTAGTCTACTTCAGTGGACTTGATCAAATAAACCAAGAACTTGAGTTCTTGGTTTATTTGCGTAATACTTGAGATCCCCTTTAACCAGTTACATGCTTGACTATATCCGTGATGGCAATGAAATTTATCAAAAGTCCTTTGCCACAATTCGCGCTGAGGCGGATTTATCAATCTTGCCACAGGACTTAGAAGTAGTTGCTGTGCGTTTAATTCATGCCTGTGGGATGACGGATATTATCAAAGATCTTGGCTATTCCGAAGATGTGGTGAAAATTGGTAGGGCAGCGCTGAAAAATGGCGCAAATATTCTCTGTGACGCGCAAATGGTTGCTAATGGAGTCACCCGCAAGCGCCTACCAGCCAATAATCCTGTAATTTGCACCTTAAATGAGCCTGAAGTGCCAGAAATTGCTAAAACAATTGGCAATACTCGATCAGCCGCCGCAATGGAACTATGGCGATCGCATATCGAGGGATCGATCGTAGCGATCGGTAATGCACCAACGGCACTATTTCGATTATTAGAAATGCTAGATCAAGGTTTGCCCAAACCAGCCGTTATACTAGGATTCCCCGTTGGTTTTGTCGGTGCGATCGAATCAAAGGCGGCTTTGGCAGCAAACAGTCGTGGCGTTCCCTTTTTGACTATTCATGGTCGGCGTGGGGGTAGTGCGATGGCTGCCGCAGCCTTGAATGCATTAGCGATGGAGAATGAGCTATAGCAATGTACTTAATTTGTTAGTAAGGGTAATTCATGAATTGCCGCTACTAGTCAAGCTATGCAAGGAAAAGATTCTCTCACACATGATTTAGGATTGTTAGTATGAACCCAGTTGAAGAAGTAATTGCAAAGAAAGGAAATCTGTATGGCTTGGGAATTGGGCCTGGCGATCCAGAGCTATTGACCATCAAAGCGCATCGCATATTGACTTCAGTTCCCGTGATCGCCTATCCAACTATGGAAAGTGGCAAGGTTTTGGCAAGGGCGATCGTTGCTGATTTTATTCGTCCTGAGCAAATTGAAGTGCCGATGCCACTTCCTTTTAGTGTCGAGCGCTCCTCACAACCCTATTACGATATTGCTGCCGAAAAGATCGCCGAACATTTAGAAGGAGGTCGGGATGTGGCGGTATTATGCGAAGGTGATCCGATGCTTTACGGCTCGTTTATGTATATTTTCAATCGTCTATCTGGCAGGTTTCATACAGAAGTCATTCCAGGCATATCTTCGACTTTTGCCAGTGCGGCAATGCTGGGCGCTCCCCTTACATATCGCAATGATGTGCTAAGTATCATGCCTGCAACTTTAGAAGCTAGTGTTTTACGCGATCGCCTAGCGGTTGCCGATGCAGCGATCATCATCAAATTAGGTAGACATTTCGCTAAAGTTAAGTCAGTTTTAGAAGAATTAGGATTATTTTCTCGCGCCCTATATATTGAACGCGCCACGATGCCCAATCAAACGATTAAGGCGATCGCCTCAGTTGTTGCCGATGAAGTTCCCTATTGGGCGATCGTGATGATTCCCAGTCAAACTAATCCTCAATAAAAAAGAGGTAGTATTTTGCACCACCTCATTTTTATTGGGATTGACTAATTATACCAATTCACAAAAGTGTGGCAACACTTTCGTGAATTAAAAACCAAACCCAGTAAGGGTTTTAAAAACATAAAATGGCTACGCCATTTTGTATTTTGGTATTACGACTAATTATTAGGAGAACCTGTAGTTGGTGTTGCAGAGGGAGTTGCAGCTTTTGGTGTTGCTGCTGGTGTTGCGGTCGGTTGGGCTGTTACAGTCACTGCTGGTGCTGGTGCTGGTGCTACAGGCTGAGGCTGCACAGTGATCTCAACTTTGGGAGTTGGCTGCGAAGTTGCAGGACTTACTTCTTTAATAGTTGTGTTATTCCGTTCGATTATTGTTGATTTGTTTTCTCTCACAGTATCCACTGCGCTCGGGACTAAGATCGGTGCTACTGGACGATTGTTTAGATAATATGCAACTGCTCCTGCGCCTACAGCCAAGAAAAGCAAGACGACAATAATCACAGCGTTAGAACTACCATCATCTTTGACTTTAGTAGTGCGTTCTTCAGAAGTATTGTATCTGCTCAAAGGAGTATTAGAGTTAGATGTAACTTTTCTACTTGTGATTTCTTTATCTCTTTCGTCAGACATGATTTTTAATTCAAACTCTTAGTAATTGTTTAAGCCAAGTATTGCGACGTATCGCAAGTAAGAATTACGCTGATTTAATCAGGCGTAGCCCAAATAGGAGGACAACAGCGCCAATCGTGGCAACAATCAAACTACCCAGCAGTCCGCCACCAGTAGATACACCAAAGGTGCTAAATAAGAAACCACCTAGCAATGCACCAATGACACCGACAACGATATCTCCCACTAATCCAAATCCACCACCTCTCATTAGTTGTCCTGCTAGCCAGCCAGCAGCTAAACCGATCAAAATAAACCAAAGAAAATTCATACAATTCCATCCTTATTTATTAGTCATTGAAGTTTTCAACTTATTCCAACATGCCTTTAAGTTTATCTTTGGCATCTTCCATTAAATTGCGAGTCTTCGATTCAATTTGTTTTGCCTTGCCAGTGACTTGATCTCGGCGATCGCCTGTCAAATTACCGAACGCTTCTTGTGTTTTCCCTTCTAGATTTTCGACACTCGCATTTACTCGTTCTGGCAATTTCACACCATCTTTAATATTTTCAGTCGCTTTCCGAGCATCGGCTTCAGCTTGCTTTGCCTTTCCAATGATTTGATTTTTGGCATTACCTGTAACATTGCCGATCGCTTCTTGAGTTTTACCTTCAATATCTTTGGCGGTTGCTTTAATTTTCCCCATTGTGGCGATCGCTGTATGAGGGGGATTAACTAGTTGAGTGAATGATTGTTCTGCCGAACTATTCTGAATAGCAATCCCAAAGACGAAGGTAAATGAAAGAATTGAAATTAATCCAATATTTAATAGTGATCGATAAATTCGCAAAATCATTTTAGTTCTCCTATTACTCTCTAAAAATGTATGGTTTTGGGCTTAATTTATCTAGTTGAAAAAGCAGTCCGTAAGGAATACCTTATATTGCTAGATACTAGAATAAAGATAAATTTTTGATGGTTAAAACACCAAAAATCTTAAATCGTAATTTTTTAGTTAATCAGAATTAATCAATAGCATTTTTGACATCTTTCGCCTTATTCTTTACAGATTCAGCTACATTCTTAGCTTTTTCTTTGACGGTTTCAGCAACATCTTTAGCTCTATCTTTGACATCTTCAGATGCATTGCGAACTTCAGCTTCAACCTGCTTTGCCTGCCCTTCAGCTTGCTTGGAAGAGTCATTAGTGATATTGCCTACAGCTTCTTCAATTTTGCCTTCAATATTTTTGGCTGCGGCTTTAGCTCTTTCTTGTAAACTCATAATTAATGTCCGTTATTTTTTTCTTTCACAAATTTACTTTTGCAGCCTTATGAGTGATTTATTGAGTGAAATGAGTAACTTGATTAAATACAACACAAAACTTAATATAGGTTGTTTCGTCAACATATATGGATATCACCAGCTTTTTCAAAATATTTATTGCTCAATCAGTCTCGTAATTAAGCAATAATTTCTTTATTCCTAGATTTGTTTTTTAACCTTTATATAGAGAATGTCAACTATGTCTGACCAGAATGGCGTGATGATGCAGTACTTTCACTGGTACTTACCAGATGATGGCAGTCTGTGGAATCAAGTAGCCGAGCAAGCCGAGGAATTAGCCAAAATTGGCATTACGTCTCTGTGGTTACCACCTGCTTACAAAGGTACGGGTGGTGGCATGGATGTGGGCTATGGCATTTATGACTTATTTGATCTTGGCGAGTTTGACCAAAAAGGCTCTATCAGAACCAAATATGGGACTAAAGACGAATATATTCGTGCCATTAAAGCCGCGCAGAAAGTGGGAATTAATGTTTATGCTGATGTAGTGTTTAATCACAAACTAGGTGCCGATCGCGAAGAAGAAATGGAAGCGACTCCATTTAGTATGGAAAATCGGAATGAGGCGGTCGGCGAATATCAACACATCAAAGCTTGGACTCACTTTACTTTTGAGGGTCGCAAGGGCAAGTATTCGACGATGGAATGGCATTGGTGGCATTTTGATGCGATCGATTACAACGTTTATAACGAAGGTGAAGACGCTATCTATTTGCTTAAGGGTAAATCCTTTGATCATGACGTTGATCTCGAAAAAGGGAACTTTGATTATTTAATGGGTTGTGACCTTGACATGCAAAACTCAGAGGTTCAAGGGGAACTCAAATATTGGGGAGAATGGATTTATGACACAACCCATGTCGATGGCTTCCGATTTGATGCGGTTAAGCATGTGTCAGCAGGATTCTTTCCAGAATGGTTAGAGCATGTGCGCCATCACGCCAAACGGGATCTATTTGCAGTGGGGGAATATTGGTCTTACGAAGTAGAAGCTTTAAATAATTTCATCGCAATTACTGAGGGTAAGGTCGATCTATTTGATGCACCTTTGCACTTAAATTTCCATCTCGCCAGTCAAGCAGGGCAAGATTATGACCTCAGCCAAATTTTTGAAAATACCTTAGTCAAAGATCAGCCAACCCTCGCGGTTACCTTGGTAGAAAACCATGATTCTCAGCCATTGCAGTCTCTAGAATCAATTGTCGAGGCTTGGTTTAAACCCCTTGCCTACGCTTTGATTTTGCTAAGGCAAGAAGGATATCCTTGTATTTTTTATGGTGATTACTACGGCGCACATTACAAGGATTGGGGTAAAGATGGTAAAGAGTACGAAATTTGGATGGAGAGCCACCAATGGTTACTTGATAAGTTCCTTTTTGCGCGGCAAACCTATTGCTATGGCGATCAGTTAGACTATTTCGACCATCCTAATACGATTGGTTGGACAAGATTGGGAGATGAAGAGCATTCTGGTGGTATGGCGGTAGTACTTAGTAACGGCGAAGACGGACGGAAATGGATGAATGTCGGTCATCCTAATAGTACCTATACTGATATCACGGAGCATGTTGCTGAGACTGTGACCACCAACGACGAAGGCTGGGCAGAGTTTTGTTGCAATGGTGGCTCAGTTTCTGTATGGATCAAAAAGTAGAGCTTATACCAAAACACAAAGTGGCGCAGCCATTTTGTGTTTTTAAAACCCTTACAGGGTTTGGTTTTTAATTCACAGAAGTGTTGTCACACTTTTGTGAATTGGTATTAGTAGCTAGAGCCAAAAGAGAGTAGCAGCGCAAAACGCTGCTACTCTCTTTTGTGTCAATTGTGTGCTGCAAATCATTGGCGATTTTTGGTAGTCTTATATACATTACTTGGCAATGAATAAATCTATGGCTCTCTATCGTTTAATCTATGTTAGTCAGGCGATCGCAGGACTAGAATATCCCGACTTGGTTGAAATTTTGGAGAAGTCCGAACGCAACAACAAAAAAGTAGGAATTACGGGAATGTTGAGTTTTGGCGATTCGATGTTTTTGCAGGTACTAGAGGGCAGTCGGCGTGTGATTAGCCAAACCTATAATCGCATTCTGCTAGATAAGCGTCATGTTAATGCTGAACTGATAGATTTCTCGGAAATTGAGCATCGTGATTTTGCTCTATGGTCTATGAAGGTTGTCCAACTTGGTAATCACGCCGAAGTGCGCGATATTATCTTGAAATACTCAAGTTCGGAGACATTTTCACCAATCTCGATGACTGGCAAGCAGAGTTTGAATTTTTTGCGTGAATTGACTGAACTCTATCAAAAAGGAGTAGTCTCCTAGAATGTCAAAGATATAGAGTCTAGGCAAAGCAGCGATTCTATTATTCACTTCATAAGATGTAGGATGATTTGCTAAAACTCATGCGATCGCAAATACTTCGTTGCGTTGATCAGTGGGTAATTTTTTGATTTTGCGATCGCTATATCTAGAGTAGTCATTTTTTTAGTTCTCGCACTTAAGTCAGTCATAGTTTAGCAAAACTCAGTAAAGATAGCGATCTCATAAATAATCTCTACAAAAGGCGATCGCAAAGTTTTCGTTGGAATAGAATCTAGCTAATGATCGCTTCCTCTTGCTCGTATTGATGAGAGGCGATCGCGAGATCGATTTCTTCTTGATGTGTAGTGTAATAGAATCGGACGTTGCTCAAGTCGTCTGTGGTTAAGGCGGGGAAGTTGCGTAAAAGCTCTGATGTATTGGCTCCTTGTTGTTGGAGTGAGATGATCGTCCAAACGGGGATGCGGGTATTGCGGATTCTTGCATGACCTCCACATACGCCGATGGTTTTCTGGATTGTGCGAAATTTTAGTTTTTCTTGCAATAGGGCATATTCATCTGGTGCAAGAGATTCAATTACTTGGGCTAAGGATTCTACTAGTTTTGTATTCATAGTTTTGAATCTATGCTCTCAGATTGATGTCATGTTTTAGTTTAGCCGATCAGTTCAAAAGTAAGAAATAAGTGATCGCCTTTTGTCATCATCAAGGGAGATCAAGAAATTTCCACTAAGGAATGAAAAATAAATAACTTATGCATTTCAGTTATTTTGAGGAATGGCTCTATAATTCCATTTAGGAAGATATTCATCAAAAATG